>JAEOSI010000209.1 GCA_016840425.1 Candidatus Wukongarchaeum yapensis | reverse complement strand
AATGCGGAAGGAGGATGTGGAGAACGTGGAGAAGTTACGAATGATGCGTGGTATCACGGTTTTGAGTCGTGTGGGGGAGATAGAAGATGTGGTGAAGAGCTATGGATAAGAAACCACGAGATTTCACGAGATGGACACGAGGAGATGATAAAGGATACAGGTTTGACTTCATTCCTCAAATACTTCCTTGCTTGCACCGCATACGGACACACCCAATCATCTTGTATCTCTTCAAATGGCGTTCCGTTCTATCCCACCATCATGATCACCTTTTTCTGGATCATAGATGTAGCCACAAACAGTACATCAGTATTTTTTTATTTTATCACATCTAACATCTTTTCCATATTATCAAACCAATACTGCCTATACTCGGCAGGAGCTTTTGAAATATCTTCCGGTCTTAGTAGCAATTTTATTTTAACTTTAAATCCGTTGTGATTGAAAACCCTTTCTTTTCCGTTTTCTTCAAATAATTTTTTATAACCATCAATTTTTCGGTATGCGCCTGCATGTTCTGTCCCTTTTGGGTCAACAAAAACAATAAAGTAATCATCTCCTTTCTTTAACCAGAAGATGAAATCAGGGAAAAAGTTGCTAAAGTCATTTATATTGGGATTATAGTATGGAATAAAAACCGCATCTAAACTTTCATCCAATTTGCTGAATATCCACCAATCATACTCCTTAAACTTGTTATCACCTTTGGTTAAATGATCTTCCAAATCATTGATGAACCTTGCCTCGCTTTGAGTTTTAATTATGTGCTTGATATAATCTACCTTTTCCTCAAGAGATAAAATAAGTGGAATGTAATAATGGTTGGCAATATACTTGATTTTGATTTTCTTATGGTCGCTTTCAAAATCTTCCTCGCCACTTAAATTTTTCGCCCTCTCTGTATATTCCTGAGGGGATATTTTCCCATACTGCTCTTGTAATTCTCTTATCTGACTTGGGTAATCTTTCACCTTCTCAATTTTCTTTTGTATCTCACTAACATCTTCTAAACAAACTTTGATATTTTTAAAATGCCTTATCTCCTCCTGCAATTCCTTCAAGTCCTTAAATTCTTCTGGCACAACACTGAGATAATCAAATATTCTTCCGATAAGAACATCTAAGTTCTTATAACTTTTTTCACCCGGCTTATAAAAATCCTCTTTTTTAGTTATACTCGCTCGTATAGCTTTTATTTTTTCTACTGGCATCCCTTCAAGTTTTTCGCTATACTTCATTAAAAGCACTCTATCGTCTGGTATAAACTCAATAAATTTATTAAGAATCCCAAAATCTTTATTAGAAACTTCAAACTTTATCGGCTTTTCAGTTTTTAAAAACGGGTAGGTTGCTGGTTTATAAATTGGCACTAACAATTTGTGTGTTTTAACTTCGTAATTAACAAAGAGTGAGAGTTGGGTCTCGCCTTTCTTTTTTCTCTCGTCTTCTAATCTCCCAATTACCGTTTCTAAAGCTTTTCTATTAGTTCCAAAAATAAACAAGGTCTCTATTGGCAAAGCTTCTGGTGAAGCCTTATCCCTGACTTTATTGAATAAATCCTCTTCTATCTCCTTAGCATTATAAACTTGCAATAATCTCCTTCTTTTGTTTTTTATTGGTTCAATTCTCACTCCTCTTCCAACAGATTGAAGGATAAATTTTTTTGCATCCTGTCCCATCCCTATATTGATAAAATTGATCACATTAGGTCTATTTGAATCCCATCCTTCATAAAAAGCACGTGAACCCATCAGGATGTTAATTTCAGATTTTTCACTATTCAATGTCTCAAAGAAACCTTCCTCTTCAAACCTATGATTTACATTGAACCTTGCTAATTCCTCCTTTAACCACTTAGGCATATCTCCAGTTTTCATTAAAGCAAAATGTTTATCGGTGGTTGTTAACTTAAAGGCAACCTGTTTCTTATCCGAAGGTCTAAATGAAATTTCAATTTCTCCACTTGTTTTTGAGTTGTATACATAGTTTAGAACATCTTCTTTGGTGATGCCCTTAAAAATCGCTTCATCTATTTTTATTTTCCTGCCATTTTCATACATAAACTCTGGCTCTTGCTTCAATTCATCCCAGAGTTCATCCAAAGCGGACTTAAAAACTTCCTCAACCTCTCCTTTTCCAATCTTTTCAAGTTCTCTAAAAAATAGTTTTAAATCCGCATCCTCTGTATTAACAGAATTGACCAGAGTTAAAAGCAGAGGATTATGATACAACCCCTTTTGAATTTTTATTGTCTCTCCATAAAACTTTTTCACATAGGTAAGAAGAATCAACGATTTCAAGACTATCTTCTGTTTATCTTCATCACTATACTTCTCATCATCTCTAAATGCTCTTATCTCTTGTTTTAAAATACCAATGTGCTTTCCATAGCCCTTGCTTATGAAGCTTGAAAGATTAAATTCGTAAGCACATGTTATAATATCTCGTGGGTCTATAAAAGTTGCCGAGGAGTTAAACAAAAATCCATTTCTTGAAAGAATAGAATAAATATGCTGTCTTTTTGATTCTTCTTTATCCCCTTTGTGTGCCTCATCAAGAAAGATACACCACTTCCCGTCATTATCATAATTTCTAAAATCAATAATCTTCTCTTTTTGTTCATCACTCAGATTATCAGAGCGGTAATAAAACACAGGGATTCCGAACAATGTTCTTTGTCTCTTAATCTCAGGATATTCTTTTAATTCTTTTAAAATTATCTTTGCTTCGTTTGCACGGTTAAACTCATCTACAAGTTTTTTGAATTGCTCTATCAAATCATCTCTGTGGGTTAAAACCAAAATATCGTATGGTGGGATTTCCTTCCTTTTGATTAGCTCCGATAAAATTTGAATTAGTTTAATAATAACAAGAGTCTTTCCACTTCCTGTTGCCATCCAGAAACACATGCGGTTGATAAAATGCTCATAGAGGATTTTGCTATTCTCTTGTGGATAATACTCTGTAAGAAGGTTATAGATACTTCTTTTTCGCTTATCTAACTTAATATCTAAATTCTCCTCTAATCCGTTGTCTTTATACCACTTGAAAAAATTTTGCTTTCTTTCTTGATTTCTTTCTAATCTTTCACCACCCCGATAATCAACAAAATCCTCGTAATACTTCCACAAAACTTTTATAGCATTTTTTACCGCTTCCTGCTGATAATCCCAGAGTTTTTTGCTTTTTGAAAAATTCTCCAAATCAAATGAATTCCAGTTAGCAGGTAAATCTTCAAACCTCAAATCTTCAGTTATGTCCCGCAAAAATACTCCTGTTCTGACCATGTTTTCTTACGCTTCCTTCATAGCCATTCATATATTATTTTTAAAGTTGATTTCACATACCCTTTAATTTCTTCAGGTGATTCTTCTTCTCTATGCGGATGTTCAATATTGCCGTGGTGTGTAGGAGACGAAAAATTACATAAATTGCCCAACTCTCCTAAAATTGCTTCGTTATCAGGGTACCTGAATCTAAAAGAACTATCCTTTTTTGTCACGTCTCTCAATGCTTCTATCATCATGCCTAACCAACAATCCGCCCCAAGTCCCTCAAAATATTTAAAATACCGAAATTTTAAAGCATCTTCCAAAACTAATCTAATTAATTCTCTATTATCTGTTGGAGAAATTTTTTCATCGCCATCCAAGAATCTTTCTAACCTTGCTATATTAATAAAATACGGAAGTTTCATTTGTTCTTCAATATTCCATTCTTTTATTATTCCATTATAGATTTGTAAAGTTTTTGGTTTTACTC
>JAEOSI010000208.1 GCA_016840425.1 Candidatus Wukongarchaeum yapensis | reverse complement strand
GACGACGGAAACAAAGGAGGAAAGTTCTTGGAAGGGAGGATGGTTTTCTGTTTTTAAATCAGAAATGAGAATGAGAACATACTCTTTAAGGGGGCTTGGAAGATTTAGATATATTGGCCCTTTATGGTTTATTATAGTCTTACCTTTTTTATGGTATGGTATGAGGAATCCAGACGTAGGTATAACTTCTGAACTTGACCCTGTCTTTGAAATAGTATCTGGTTATCAGATAGCTACAATTGTGATAGTTTCCCTTTTTGCCTTCGCCTACGGGTTTCCAAGTAATAGGGCGTGGGTGTTTTCAAATCAAAGTGAAGCAGATCTAGTTCTCGGCAGCAAAATCACTCCCCGTCAACATATGTTTGGGCGATTTATGTCAGATCTCTATGAGATTGTTACAATGATAGGGTTTGTTTTTGTTTTTGGTTCTGTTTTTTCTGAAGATTTTTCACTAATAGGCGGGGTTATGTTAGTTTTCGCCCTTTCCGCCATAACTTTCTCAGGGCTCTGGTTAGGGGAACTGTTAATACCGCGCATTTGGCCGTTTTTAAGCGCAGGATCAACCCCTTATACGAGGGGATTTTTAAGAGAGAAAACCCACCTTTTTGCCCTTTTACTTATACCCTTGACATTTGTTGCTGCAGTAATTCTTCCCGAGGATCTTTTTGAAATCTTGGTTTCTTTCACGCCCTTTGGATGGGCTTCAAGAGTTGCCCATTACGCGATAACCCACAAAAAGGGAAAAATACCTTTAGGGCTTGCTTTCAATCTCTTAATACTTTTTACCCTTGTCACCATAGTTTACGGGGCGATTCGGGCTGAAAAGGCTTACACGATTAAAGAAACAGACATACAAAAAATTAAAGCAAAAAAACCTTTCACGGTAAACTTGGTAAACGCTATAATGAAAGAGGGGAGTTTTTCCCGCGTAAGCAGGACGCTTTTCACGGAAGCAAGTAGGCGAAACGCTGGCTCTCAGTTTGGGGTTTTCCTAATAATAGGCTTACTTCTCCAAATAATCATACTATACCTCTCAGGAGAAATACCGGACTTTGAAGAATTTTTGCAAGAAGAATTAATAATAAGCCTAGGCGTTCTAATAGTGCTATTTACCTTTTTCGAAGTTTTAGCAAGCTTTTCAGGACAAATAGGGGAATCTTTATGGATAATAAGAGGTGCACCAGAAGGAGTAAAGATGGTATTCAAAGCAAAATGGCTTCAAACATCCCTTCAAAACACGCCCTATATAATCATAATCGCCCTAATATTTTCCATTATAATAGAACGATCAATCACAGTTTTCATCATACTCTTAGCAATAGGCATAGGATTTATACTCATAGGAACCGCCATGAGCATCCTAGCCTTTGCAATAAGACCAATAATGGACGTTAGCGAGTTGTTCGCTAACCCCTTCGCCATGATACCCCAGATCTTCATCATCACAATAGGAGGAATGATAATCGCAGAAATAAACATAGGAATTATTTACCTACTTCACCCTATCACCCTAGCTGCCCTAACAATCCTCATAATAAACTTTCTCCTATCCTATCCCACCATAAAAATAGCTGCGAAAATACTCGATAACAAAAGCGAATAGAAAAAAGACAACTATATCCCCAAAAAAAATTATAAAACTTTAAAAAGAGGAAAAAAATGAGTTCTATCTTTTTGACTAGACAGAAACTGAAGAAGGGCAAAAAATGGTAATCAGAGAGATGTATCGTCTCAACGACAGAGACTACGTAATTGAAACCAACGAGAACGAAACAATCATTTTCCGCGTTGACGACTCAGTACCCCCAAACTATGAAGTAATATACCGCTTAAACCACGAAGGAGACGAAATCGGAGCCCTCGTGGACCACCAATTTGCCCTCAATAAGCTCGAAAAGGGCGCAATAAAATAATAACTAGAAAAATTAGCCTAGTGATTTCCGGATTTTTGCTGCGTCGGTTATTATGTGGGTTATTGCTTTTGAGTCATTTTGGGCGAGGGTTATTAGGGTTATTTGTGTGAGTAGTTCGTGTTTTTTGTCTGGGTGTATTTTTCTAGGTCCTATTTTTATGTTTAGTAGTTCGGTTAGTAGGTGTATGTCTAGTTCTATTTCTGTTAGTGGTTGTTGCAGGTCGAATTTTTTTGTGATACTTTCGTTGATTTGTTTGTTGCTTTGTAGTTGTTCTATGTTGGTCCAGCTTACATAGCGGGTTGCAAGGGTTATAAATTTGGGGAAGTAAGGGAAGAATCTTATGAAGTCTTCTAGTTGGTTTTTTTGGGCGAGTTCATAAAGAGCTCTTCCTGTGCCTATTATTTCGGGGGGTATTCCGATGGCGTATAAAGCGCCGCAGAATTTTATCGCTCTTGGTAGTGTTTTGCCTTTCAGTGTACGGGAGTAGCCGAAGAGACCTACGTGGAGCCTTCTTGCCCTTCTTTTTGGTATAAATTTTGCTATGTGGTTTATGAGGTCTGTGAGCATTTCTACAGTGGGTTGATAGTGTTTTTGGAAAGTGTCTATCATACTCTTTATTTTTTCCGTTTCTTCATGCGTGTAGACGGGTCCTTGATTTATACCACTTTTGCTATTTATTTCCTGAACTATTTGTTTAGTTTGCTCTGTTTCATAATCGTATTTTAAGCCGCTTTGTATGGTAAAAGTGTGATATCCTGCGTATAATTGGAGAAACTCGGAAATGAATTCGGGGCTTAAAGCGCCTCTGAAAGGTAGACTCCCTGTGCCGAGTATGGGGTATATTTCTGCGTCTATTCTTTGTCGTAGCTTGTTTAGTTCGCTTATGGCAAGACGAGCGAGGAGTACTGCTGCTGCGACTCCATAGTTTAAGGCAGGGTCTGAACGGGCTATGAAAGGTCTTAGTCTCTTTTTCCCTGTTGCTTTATGATAGGCTTCTGTGATTTTTGCACAGTCTATTATGGCTTCTTTGCTTTCTATTAGGGGTATTATGTTTATGCTTCGAGGATTGTAAGGTCCTAACCAGTCTTTTAGGCTTATATTATCCGAGATTTCTATGTTCTGTTTCCCTACAGTTATTTTTTCATAAGTTGCGGCTATTTTGATTATTTCTTCAGCGCTTGTTGTCATAGGTAAGATTACTTCGAAAACAGGGGTTATCTTTTCTTTTTCGTAAAAGGTTTTCGCGATGTCGTAGAAGCGAGGTATGGATTCTAGCGCTTCTAGGACAAATTTTTTCTCGTGAATTTGTATTCCTGGATTGGGTAAACGGTAAGTTAGGAATATGTTTTCCCCGAATTCGTGGTCTTTGAAATAGTCTGGATAAGTGTTTAAGAGTTCTGTGAGTACTCCCGGGTCTACCGCTTTTCCTTCATAGTCCCACATTACTTCTTGACAACCTAGCTCGCTGTAAGCATAGTAAGCTTCCCTAATTTCAGCTTTCCCTTCAAGGATTTCGCTTCTTGAAAAAGGAGGAAGGTTGGCGTTGTCTGGATGTTGGGTAGACATGGTTTTTGGCACAGGTTTTCCCACATAAGAGTCTTCCGAAGCCATAGTTTTCTAACACCACCTTTTAGCAAGAGGAAAAAGGAGAGGCAAGAGGCCGCTTCAGGATCTATTTTTTATTAATTTCTATTTTTTGCCTGATTGGTTTCTTGACTGCTTGCCTACTTAATTGCTCGATTAGTTGATTTATGATTAATCTTTTTGGTTTACTTTTATTTTTTTGGGAAGAGTTTCACAGCGACATTTTTATAAAAGGGTATTTTTCTTTTGTCTCTTGTTTAATGAAT
>JAEOSI010000207.1 GCA_016840425.1 Candidatus Wukongarchaeum yapensis | reverse complement strand
AAATAACAATGCTCGTATCAAAAATAAAAGATAAAATCTCAACATATAAAGATAAAGAAGATTTCCTTAAAGATATATGGAAAGTCATAGAAACCTTTAACGAATTAGAAAAAACTGGCACGCTAGAAAAATTCAAAGAAAACATAAAAGGAATAAAGAAAAGCCAAATAAAAAAAATAAACGAAGAAAACGAAGAAATGCTAAACCAAATAAATAATCCTTTATGAAAACTTAATTTAGAAGATCCAAAAAGATTTATTTTTCCCCATCTTCTCCTTCGTTTTCCTCTTCTTCTAAAAAGTTCCAATTACTCAAATTAATTGAGATCGTTATAGACTCTCTTCCTGGGCATTTTATCTCCATTTTTATATAGTCTTTTCCTCGTTCCATTATTTCTGGATGTAAGCAACCTTCTCTAAGTTTATTGTCTAAAAACCTGATAAAAGTTTCAGTTATGATGTTAGTACTTCCCTCCACCAATTTTTCGCCCACATCGCCTAAATAATACCTCACCATCTTTCCTTCTTTAAACGCCTCAAGAAGACCTGCGTCCGCCAAACGGTCACAGTGATGTTTCACGGTATCATGATGAACGTCTAAAGCTCTTGCAAGTTCCAGCTGAAATATTCCAGGATTATTAACAACTTCTTTGAAAATATTCCTCGCATTTTCACTTTTAAGTACGATGAAAGCTTTCTCTACCTCAATAGAACGTAAGAGTTTTGGATAAAAAACCCTTTTACCCCCATATTTCGTGCTCCCTACAAGCCCTGATTTTTGTAGGACTTTTAAATGCCATAAAAGGGTACCTGGCGGCGTTGCTAGGACGTCTGCCAACTCATAAAAATAACTACCTGGAAGTTCGCAAATTATCTCGTAAATTTTCTTCCTTAAGGGATGGAGTAATAAACTCAAACGTTTTTCTTTCGGCAAAATTGAACGACTCCCCGCTTATCAACCTCATTATAAAACTTTAAGTCAAAATTCTCATCCACTACTAATATAATCTCATAATATTATTTAGTGTTATACTTAATTAATTCTCCGATTTTCCAAAAAGAGCGAAAAAGCTTATAAAAATGGTATTTCCTCCTTTTTGTAGGGATTTTATATGGTTGATGTTTCTTTTAAAAGGGTTCAAATAGGGGTTATTGGTAGCAGCGGATTGATCGATTCTAAGCTTTTTTCATTGGCTTATGAAGTTGGACAGGAAATAGCTAAAAGTGGAGCAGTTTTAATCTGTGGCGGAAGAGACGGCATCATGGAGGCTGTTTCTAAAGGAGTAAAAGATGGCGGGGGAATAAGCGTAGGAATAGTCCCTTCATATACTGGAGAAGACGCTAATCCATACCTCACCGTAACCATAGCCACAGGCATTGGTTTTGCTCGAAACGCTTTAGTAGTGGCTTCTAGTGACGCCGTAATCGTGATTAGTGGACGTGCAGGTACTCTATCCGAATTAGCCATAGCATCCCTTTTAAATAAACCTATTATTGCATTGATTAAAGGGAGAGGTGTAGCAAAAATAGCGGAAAAATTAGCAGAAGAAGGCATAATCAACCCCATATACGAAGCAGAAACCCCTAAAAAAGCTGTAGAAAAAGCAATAGACACAGTAACTAAAAAAAGAAAAAAAGAATAAAAACAAAACATAAACAAAAAAGAAACGATTTTAGTTTTTAGACGCCAGGAAAATAAATCATTTTGAGATTACTTCGGTTACAAGTTCGATAATCACTTCTCCGACGCCTTGGCCTGTTTTAGCGCTAGTAGGCCAAAAAATAGTGTTATATTTTTTAGCTAGTTTCTCTCCTTTCGAATTATCAATCATTTTTTTATTTTCTAGATCTTGTTTATTAGCTACCACTGCACACGGAATATCGTAATTTTTCCCCAAATTGATCTTAAGCTCTTCAAACCAGTCAGGAATATGTTGAAACGTACCAATACGAGATACATCATAAACCAGGAGAGCGCACATGGCCCCCATATAATAGTCCTTACGGCTGACTCTAAGTTCTTGATCACCCATAAGATCCCAGAGAACAATGCGATATTCCACATTATTCTTAATAATACGCTTTGAAAAAAGGTCAAACCCTATTGTAGGTGCATAAAGAGCCTGAAAAGTGTTATAAACAAATCTGTTACAAATAGAGGTTTTTCCTACGCTTCTATCTCCTATGATCACACACTTTATATTCATACGAGTTGACAAATCGATCCTGCCCCAACACCCGGCAATTAAACGGTTTTAAATTTTTATCACCATAAGAGTTGCTTAAACCCCAATAAATGCCTTTAAATAAAAACAAATCTGCTTTATTTTAATTTTACTTGCAAACATTTCTACTCTTTATTTTTTATAAATACCTACCAGTATTATGCCAAATTATTGTAAATAATTTATGATTTTAGTGTATTTTAATGTATTCATAGGCTTTTGTCGCAGATTCAAAACAATAATGTACCTTCTGAAACTCTGAACGGAAATCCTTAACCTCTTCTCTAACTTTTTCCGGTTTTTCTCCATCTAAAAGTATCCGTTCCATAAACTCTGCTATCTGGACCATTTCTCCTTCTTTCATCCCTAAACGGGTTAATTCAGATGTCCCAAGCCTTATCCCGCCAGGATTTTTATAGTGACGTCCTTCTCTAACATCCCACGGAAGCATGTTCCTATTAAGAATTATGTTAGCCTTCTCCAACAACTTTTCCACATCAGCCCCTAAACCGACCTTATCCTTCAAATTTGCAACGTCTATAAGAATCGTGTGAGACTCAGTAAAACCTTTATGCTCAGCAAGCACATCAAACCCGCTTTCATAAAGGGACTCTGCTAACGCTTTTGAATTCTTAATTACTTGCCCTGCATATTTCTTCCCAAATTTTAGCATCTCTACCAAAGTAATAGCCAAACCTGCAACATTATGCAAATGATGATTACTTGTCAAGCCTGGAAAAACAGCTCTTTTAATAACCTCCTCATGTTCTGCTTTAGCCACAACAGCACCATGTTGCGGGCCCGGAAGAGTCTTATGGGTACTCATACTCATAGCTTCCACACCCTCCCTTAAAGGATCCTGGAAATAACCGTTACATATCAACCCAGCAACGTGGGCCGCGTCATAAATAAGCTTACCACCAACTTCATTAACCGTATCAACCAGCTCTTTTACCGGGTGGGGAAAGAGAAACACGCTTGCACCACAAAGAACAAGTTGGGGTTTAACCTCGCGAATTTTTTTCAAAGCAGCATCAACATCTATATTCATCTCCCCCTCATCCAAGGGTAAATACTCGATATTAAAGCCTTTAACCGCCCCAGCCGTCCCTCCTAAAAAAACGCCACTTTTCCCCATAAGAGGAGCCATTGATATGTGACCTCCAGTGGCAACCGAAAGCGCCATAAAAGTATCCAAAGGCCTAGCAAAAGCAGTGTACAAAGTCAAATTAGCAACCACTCCCGAAATAGGGCGAACATCAGCAAAATCTGCCCTAAAAAGCTTTTTCATTAACTCGATACAAATAAGCTCAACCTCATCAACAAATTGACAACCAGCATAAACCCGCTCACCAGTCCACCCCTCTGCATACCGATGGGCAAAATCAGAACAAATAGCCTCACGAACCGCAGGACTAACAATGTTTTCACTAGCAATGAGCGGAATAGCAAAAGAGAATAAATCATGGTGCTGATTTAAAAGATTCCTAATCCTCAAAAACAAACCTTCAGGATCAACATCAATACCCGCCAACAAATCACACTCCGATCAAAAAAA
>JAEOSI010000035.1 GCA_016840425.1 Candidatus Wukongarchaeum yapensis | reverse complement strand
CAATAAAATGAACGAAGTTATGAAAGTATTAACGGTTATTGCTACGATATTTATTCCTTTGACGTTTATAGCGGGTGTTTACGGCATGAATTTTGAATATATGCCAGAACTCGGATGGCATTGGGGTTATGTTATGGTTTGGATCATCGTACTTACTATTACTGCTTTAATGGCATTTTATTTCAAGACAAAGAAATGGCTATAAAAAAGACTTAAACACCTTCATAATCTACGAAATTTAAATAAAAACAGAGCGCAAAAAAGTATGTGAAACTTGGAAATTAAACATGAATTACAATTGTTTTATCTAACAGATAGCCTCATTAACATTAGATATTGTAGGTTTCCCTGAAGTAAACTTAAAAAAGAATAAGTAAATTCTTAAAAATTATATAATAACTATAATTAGTTTATTAAGATATATTACTTCAAGTAGAAATAATCTTTTGGAATATTTCTTTTTATAATTTTTCTTGTTATGGACTGCCTGATTGTAAGCTTTTTTTGATTTTACCATAATCTTTAAAAATAAAGTGAAAATAGATCAATCTGGTGCTTATAATGCCACTTGTTAGACGTTATAAGAATCTGGGAACTGATCTTGAAGGGCTTTATAAAGGATTAGTGATGGAGTTACAGGAGAATAAAGAATTGAATATTACTAACGAGTTAAAGGGAGAGATAAATAGTAGGCCTTTTAGGAGTGTTACAGCAACGCGACAGAGTATTCCAAGAACCTTTGTAGGCGCTGTTAGAGAAGTGACAATTACCATAACTGGTGAACCCGAAGATTTCTTAGTAGAGGTGCATACTGGAGCTTGGTTCAGCAATCTAGCTATGCCGGGAGTTGCAGGACTTTTGATAGCCGGTCCTCTAGGCGGAATAGCTGGTGCCACTGCAGGCACAGTCTCAGCTGTGAAGTATGAGAGGGAACTCGCGAAAAGAATAAGGGAACTTGTTAAAGAAAATAGCAAGAAAGAACTAACATTAGAAAAAGTAGAACAATTCTAAATATTATCCAAGTTGCTCATGGCTTTTTCAAAGGATATCCTTAAAACTATAAACCGAAACAAAAACGCTATATAATGATTTTGTACTAAAATCTTATCGACTTATTTGAGCCAAACCCAAAATCCTTAAACAGGTCATAATCAGGTTATGGAAAGAATAAGATTTTATGCAAGATACGGAATTCCAAATAGAATCAAGTTCTCTAAAGTTTTCGGGGTGGGTGTAGATTTCGATACTTCAGAAACCGTTCTATGATTATATTCATTGAAAGAAGGAATGCCAGTATCAAAAGGATCGCCAACACCTGAGCTAGGATACCTATAAACTCGATTCCTGGAATAAAGTGCCAGCCCTCGAAATCCAAGCCAAAAAGTAGCCTCGAAGCCGTTATAACTATCAGAACAGTAGGGATCACATATTTGGTTGCCGGAAGGACCAACAAAGACCAACCCTTTGAATCACCAATCTGAGAGCTTAGTACACGCTTTTCTAGAAACCATGTGAAAATCACAGAAGTAAGAAGTGCAGTGATAGGGAGCCCCATCGTTCCCACGGTTTCATCCATCAAATCAAGGATCCTCACACCAACTATTTTAAGACTAAGTGAACTGTAACTTAAAGCAGATGGTAATCCTAGTAGTAAGATGAATATTGTCAGAATTAGACTCGTCCTTTTTCTAGACATGCCTGTAGCCTTCATAACCGCTGCAGTATTTACCTCCATCATCGATATGGCTGAGGTCAAAGCTGCAAAAAAGAGAACTAAAAAGAAGCCTATAGCAAGGATTCGACCATAGGACATGGTTTCAAATGCGTTTGGCAAGGTTGAGAAGGCAAGCTCTGAGCCTACAGTAGGCTCCAGTCCAAAAGTGAAGACTACGGAAAAAATTACTAGACCTGCTAACATCGCAATCATAAGATCTGAGACGGCGATGATTAACGAGGAGCGAGGTATGCGGGTATCTTTGTCAAGGTAGGCACCGTAGGTGATAAGAACCCCAAAGCCCACTGACAGAGAGAAGAAAGCTTGACCGAAGGCTGCACTCCAGATCTTGAGATCGCTAAGGACTGAAAAATCGGGGTTAGGAAAAAACTCAGCCCTTCGCCGAAGCCTGAGAGGGTGGTAGAGTATACAGCCATGGCTATCAGGATGATTAAAGCAAATGGGATCATAATAGACGCGATCTTCTCAATACCTTTCCTTACCCCTAACGAGACGACCAGCCCTGTCACAAGCAGGGAGAAAACAAAGTATAGAACCGGCTGATATGAAGAGGTAAATTCTGGAAAAGTAACGTCGAGATTCATGAGGTAAAAGATAAGATAGGCAAGGGTCCAGCCTGTTATTACAAGGTAGTAGCTCAAGATTAAGAGAACTATTGCGCAGACCAACCAGCCAAAGATTTGAAATGAAGTTCTTATCTTTCCAAAGGATGAGACTACATCTCCTTTTATATGCCTTCCCACAGCCAGCTCAAGGATCATTAAAGGAACGCCAAAGCAGAAGACTGCGAGAAGGTATGGTATTAGATAGGCTCCTCCACCATTCTGTCCAACTACGGATGAAAAGCGCCAGATGTTGCCTAAGTCGACAGCAGATCCTATGGCTGCCAGCAGAAAACCAAGCCTTGAAGACCATGTTTCCATTTAAAACCTCCAAATTAGCTCAAAGAAAGTATATCACATTCTAATATTGAATTTATAAACTTTTGTAAAAACGATTCTACTAGCTTTGTTTGTCTGAAAGGAGGAGGGAAGCTTCTTTACGTGATAGTGTTCTTTCGGCGGGTTTAGTATCCCTTCAATTTGACGATTTGGATGATCATATTGGTGGTAAAGAAAGGGCTTAAGATAGAAGTTTTTTCTATGAGCAACTCGAATCTTTGAGAGGATACATGGTGAAACCTTTAATGAATAGTTTTACAATGGGTTTAATATTTTCGCTAATTTTTTCTTAGAAAGATTTAAAACCGATTTTTCCAAAAAATAGTGCCGATGAACCATGAAGTATCAAAAAGCTGTTTCTCTTGCTTTTCTTTCAGGAATATTATTCTTATTAACTACTTTGTATGCTTCTACTGAAATGTGGGAAGAAGTAACAGAATGGTTATCAGATGAATATCCCGACTATGAAGATGTGTTTAAAGGTTTTCTTCTAGTGATTTTATTTTTGGCTTCTCTTGGCGGTATAACGATTATTTTAGGCGGTATATTAATAGGCAAGGAACGCCTCTCTCTTGGAAAATTTTTAATAGCAATAGGAGCAGGATTCGGTCTAATCTCAGTCATACTAGCTTTCGTCACACTCGGTATGAAAGACGGAATTGTAGATGGTACAGAACGCTTCATCGAATTATTTCTACCACTCCAATGGTTAGCCATAATACTTGCAATATTTGCCCGAAAATATGCGAAGAAAGAGGAAAAATGGAAGTGAACTACTCCCAGCTTTCACAGGGAGCTTCCTCCCTCGCTCTCTGAAACGCTAACAGTCTCCTTTCGGAGCGATGTACTCTGGGGAGGTTTGGGGCATGTTCACGGACGCCCTGCTCTTAAGCATGTAGCCTAAAAGCCTGTTCCCAATGTTGATAGCTCCGTTTAAGTCTCGGTTATATTCTAACCCGCACTCTTTGCATCTGAAAGATCTTTTCCTGATCTCGGTGTTTAAGCTTCCGCATCTCCAACACAGTTTGGATGTATAGGCTTCGTTTAACGGGATTGCTGGGATTTCTTTCCATAGGGCTTTATAGGTTAGCATGTGTTTTATTTTATAGGAGGGCATTGTGTGTATTTTTCTGTTGTTTTTCTTGCATCTTGTTTTTCTTTTAACCCTTGGACGTCTTACTTTTTTAAGGTCTCCGAAAACTATGACAGCTTCGTATCCTGACCTCTTGAGCGTTTCAGCTCGATCTACTATCTTTGTTGTTACTTTGTGTAGGATGTCGTTTACTTTTCTCTTCTCCTTGTCTCCTACGTGTTTTTTAATCCACTTAACTGCGTGTTTTATCTTCTTTCTACCTACTCGCTTCTTTAAGTGGTTATAATGCGCTCTGACACTCCTTATCTCCCCTCCTAGAAACTGGGCGTTTTCCCGCTTTTTCCCTTGATTCCATAACTCTACAGAAACTAACGGGTTTGTTTCTCCGATATCACAAGCTATTATGACTGTTTTGTTATTTAGTTCTAGTTTAGGAGTGTCTACCTCTTTCTGAACGGTTATATTGAGGGAAAGCTCTCCTTTCCTCTTGAATAGTTTGGATTCGCAGATTTCCATTCCTGGTTCTATCGGGCAGTGAGGTTTTATGGCAACCCATACTCCCCCCTTCTTCCTGCGACAGGAATCCTTGCCCAATATTTACCTATTTTAGTGCCCCTTTGTTCCACTTTTAAGAGGTCTTTCCTGACGGATATTGGATACTCTTTGTTAGGTTTAATCATTTTGTAGAATCGTTTGGCTTGCTGTTTGTTAGCTGAGTATAGTTTCACTGGTTCGCCTTTTAGGAAGCGTTGGAGATTATCGTATTCTTCTTCAAGAAGCTGTTGTTTAACTTTAGTCAGATACACGATTTTTGCTTTGATTGTCTTCTTAACCTTCAAAGGCCACAGACCTCAAGTTTTAATAGTTCAAATTCTAATTTAAGCACGCCGCAATTCATCTCCATGCTCTAGCATGGAGTCTTCTTGCGTCTTGCGAAGATAAAAATACGAAAAACAAAACTAAAAAAGAAACGATATTATCCCTTTAAAAGTTTTAGAGATCGTACTTTCTCAGACTTTTTACTCAGACAAGGATAAAATAGAGCGGAAAAAAGTATAACAAACTTGGAAATTAAAGGGTGTTTACAATAGTTTTATCTTATTTTTATATTTTTAAAAAAAGGAAAAGGTATGAGTTATTTAAGCATTTTTAGGGTACTCCTTTGTCGAGGACTCTGAAGCCGTCTTCTGTGCCTATTGAGAAGATGTCGAATTTTTTGTCTTTTTTTCCTTCGCATTGTAAGTGAAGAAGTGGGAGCATTTGGATAGGGCTTTTCACTAAGTCTTCTTTTTCAAGTTTTGTGAACTCGTTTTTACTGTCTTTTAAGAGTTTGTCTACAATTTCGTTGTAGTAGCCTAGTATTGGTTCGATTTTGTCTTTTGTTAGTTCTGCGGAAGATTTGATTTTTATTCCTGCCACGAGTGGCATAACTTCTGGAATGTCTTTTTTCAAGAACTCATAGCGTTTTTCAGCGTGTACAGCGTATTCTTCTTTTTCTTTTGGTGATTGAAAAATCGCTTGTTTAAATTCTAAAAGTGTTCCAGCGCCTCGACACTCATCACAGTGATGAGCTCCAACCCCTTTACATTCATCGCAACGGTGTTCTCCCAATCCTCCGCAAGTGGGGCAAATGGTTTTCTGCTCGCCAAAACATTCGGGGCAGTTTTGTTTCAACTGCTCTTTTCTTTTTTTCCCTTCTTTATCCACAACGGCTACTTCATGGATAAGGGCACCGCTACCGTTACATTTCTCACACTTTAGACGTCCAGAACCTTTGCAAGTTTTACATGTTTGGTGTCCTTTACCATTACAAACTTTACAAACTATTTTCCCCGTTCCACCGCATTTTTTACACTTTACTTCTTTTAATGTGTCAAATAGCGGTACTTCTACTTTTCCGCTCTTTTTATTTGCATATACTTGTGCGGATTCTGGCTTGTAAAACACGATGTCTGAAGTTTTTTTAAAAGTTAAAGGATGTTTAATGGGTTTTTCATCGATTTTTTTGGCAGTAGTTTCTACTTCGGCAACAAAAATAACGGATTTATTGACATTTTTCACGGATTCAGCAGCGCTAACCTTTTCCTTATCCATGTCATAAAGTTTCTTAATAGAGCCACCCTTAGCCTTTTCTAACCATCGATTGAAAACATCGTCTGAAGTCGGACTTTTAAAACTCATATCAAACTCCTCCTAAAAAATACGATAAAAAGACACATAAAAAGGTAGCGTATTTAACAAAAATAAAACATATGCGATAAAGTATGTTTTAACAGATTTATTTCAGATAAAAGAAAAATAAAATCTGAAAAGTCGTTAAAATGGAGAAGAAAAGTTTTTAGGCCCTATGGTTTTAAGAAAGGGATAAAGGTTGCTTTTAATTTTTTCTTTTTTAGTAGGGTGATTTTTGCTTATTTTTCGGATTTCTAAGTTTTCTTTTGCTTTTATGTGTTTTTTTTGAGTGATATAATGTTTCTAAAAGAGGGAGGATCCACAACTTTAGGATTTATGGTTTTATTGTGTCTTTTTTTAAAGTTTTCATGGCGACATTAATATTTTCTTTGCTAAGATATTTTCTAAAGCTGATTTCGCAACTTTCTGGACATTCTTATCTTTATCCTTTAAAGAAACTTGAGAGAGGGGTTCTACCGCCCTTGAACTTCCTATCTTTCCAAGAGACCATGCTGCTTCCTTTCGAACATCGCTATCTTCACTTTTTAAGGCTTGAATGAGGGATTCAACTGCCATTGAACCTCCTATCATACCAAGGGACCATGCTGCTTTCTTTCGAAGACTGCTATCTTCACTTTTTAGAGCTTTAATGAGGGATTTTATGGCTGTTTCTCCTATCTTCCCAAGGGCCCATACTGCTTCCCTTCGAACCTTCCAATTTTCATCTTTCAGAGCTTGAATGAGAGGGTTAACTGCCCTCGGATCGCCTATCGCGCCGAGGGATTCTGCTGCATACTTTCGAACATCGCTTTCCTCTGATTTCAAAGCTTGAATTAGACGTTCTATTTTCTCCGCGACCTCTTTTTCCTTTTTAAACAACGCATCGGATTTTGACATCTTCAAAACTCCTTCTTAACGACCAATTGAGTATAAACGTGTATATTTCAATCCTATTAACCAGGCTGATTTAATGATAAATTTATTAGCTTAGAGAAGAAAGTAAAATTTTTAATTGTTAAGGATTTTTTATAGAGAGATATCCATGGATAAACAGACATTTTTGTTTTTAGGCGCGGTTAGCGTAGTCTCTGTTATGGCTGCCTTATCTGGCTTAAATTCTGATCAAGTGCTTTCTTTGACTATTCTTTCAATTATAATTGGTGGAGCGATTTTTTTCTGGAAGTATAGGGTGGCTTATGCTTTTATTGGTGTTTCTGGACTTTTAGCTTTTGGTTTGATAGATATACCGCACTTGATCGAGTTTGCCGGACTGGACATCATATTGTTTCTTGTTTCTATGATGATAATTATAGGTTTTTTGGAAGAAAGAGGGTTTTTCGAGTATTTGATAGGTAAAATAATACATCATGTGGGTCCTGATGGAAAGAAATTGACTGTGGTTATGATGCTTATGGCGGCTTTATTTGCTGCTCTTGTGGATGAGGTGACTTCTATACTGTTTATGACTGCAGCGATGTTTCATTTGATAGGGAGGTATAAGCTTAATCCCATCCCTTTCGTTATCATGATTGTTTTTGCAACTAATATAGGGAGTAGTGCGACAGTTGTCGGTAACCCTGTAGGCGTGATCATAGCGTTAAAAGCTGAACTAACCTTTATTGACTTTCTCAGGTGGGCAACACCGATATCTTTCCTAGCCCTTATCTTAACTATATTAATATGTATGCGCTATTTTGCCGAGGATATCAAGAAACTCGATAACTGTATAAAAGGAAGTGATCTCAAAGCAAATAAAAAGGAGGAAGCGGGAGAAAAGGAGACAGATGGCGGCACTGAAGAGGAAGTTAGCCATGATTATGTAGAGGCTAAGATTTTGATTTCCAAGAGGGATTTGAAGATTTGTTGGTCGTTATTTTTGGGGACGATATTTTCTCTTACTATGCATTCCTTTATAGAGAAGATTCTTGATCTTGAAAAGAATTCGATGCTTTTAGGGGTTGCTATGATTGCTGCTGGTTTGGCATTGATGATTGAACAAGACAGGGCTAGGGAGCTTGTTGAGAAACGTGTTGATTGGTGGACTTTGACTTTCTTTCTCTTGCTTTTTGCTTCGGTTGGTACGCTTGCTTTTGTCGGTACAACTGAGGTTATTGCAGATTGGCTTCTCTCCCTTTCGGGAAAGAACGAGCTTCTCCTCTTCCTTATTTTTATGATTATTGCTTGTTTATTGAGTGCACTTATAGACAATGTTTTAGCTGTAGCCACCCTTGCACCCATTATTTATGCGCTGAGTGCAGAGGGTGTTGATGTTTTTCCTTTCTGGTGGGGTATGTTGTTTGCTGGTACATTTTTCGGAAATCTTACCATGATTGGTAGTACTGCCAACATAGTGGCTATAGGGATGGTTGAACGGAGAAAGATGGGACATATAACTTTTAAAGACTGGGTAAAGCCAGGTGTCTTAGTCTCGATACCAACGATTTTGTTGGCAATATTTTTAATATACATTCAGATACCAATAATGCCAGAATGGTAGATTAAAGCGTGTGTGGAATCATCCTTGAAGTTATGTGGTTTTGATCTTTTGTAAATTGTTTTATATATTGTTAGAACGAGTATTTTGGTTATATTTTTAAGGAGATTTTGTAATTGTGTAGCTTTTTGATCTGGAACCTTTGGAGGAAAAAGCGCATTTTTAATGAAGCTTTGCAGGCAAAGAACATTGATATTAAGAAAGTCGAGACAGTGATTATAAAGGATCGAGAAGGAGAACTTTACCATCCGGGGTGCGAAGTACACTATGAAGTTTACGCTCAAAGCGGAAAACATGTACTATTCGAAATAAAAAATTATGTGTATGAAGAAGATGTTAATGACTTCTTCTCAAAGTCACTTTTCTATGAAAAAAAGAAAAAAGTTAAAACTCAAAAAGTAATGGTAACTTGGCACATAGACGAAAAAACAAAACAATTATGTAAGAAACTGGGAATAGAAGTCATAACACATGAATGAGAATCCTCTTAAGCTAGTTCAAACCGTCACTTCATCCTAACACTAAAACTGATTAAATAAACGTTCTAGGTGGCTAAGAGTATTTACACTGATGGTGGTTTAGAAAGGATTGTGAGGATTCCTTCTCTTTTTGATACCCAAACATCTTGATCGAGATCAACTAGGAGGGTTAAAACTTCGCACCACGGAAACTCTAAAGGATTGTAAACGATTATTTTTACGCCTCCGGCAGCAGGGGTAACAACGCCGTTTTCTTTGACCATTTCTATTATCTTTGATTCAAGATCGAATGCGACTGGTGGTGCCTCGCATTCTTCTGTATTTTTCTCATTCTTTTCTTCTGTAAAGACTATTCAACTCCCTTGTTAATATTTTTTTAAATTTACTAAACTTTGATATATTAAATTTCTTCTCTTCTGAGAAGGCTAAGTGTTTTTAATTTGGTTAAAATCATTTTCACATATTATTTGGTAGGATTAACATTGGTAGTTAGATTTTCTAACAAAGTTTTATTGCCTTTATGGTGGTTTTATCAAGTTATTATTGGTTTGTAATGGTATCGATGAATGTATCGAAGTTTTTGTTAAAGGTGGTATTTAGGCGAATAAAAAGGGTCAAAAACACGTATTATAGTTTTTTCTTACTATATCTCTTAATAGATTTAGTTTCATGTTTAGCTTTCTTTTTTCTTGATATTCTCTAAAGCTTTTTTTGCAGCTTTGTTGACATCCTCGTCTTCATCTTTTAGGACTTGCTTGAGTGGTTCTACAGCTCTAGGATCCCCTAATTTTCCGAGAGCTCTTGCTGCTCCCCATCGGACAATAGGATATTCATCTTGTAGAGCCTTTATTAGGGGTTCTACAGCCTTCGCGTCCCCTATCTTTCCGAGGGCGTCTGCTGCTTCTCTCCGAACAATACTATATTCATCTTGTAGAGCCTTTATTAGGGGTTCTACAGCCTTCGCGTCCCCTATCTTTCCGAGGGCGTCTGCTGCTTCCATTCGAACTTCGCTATCCTCATCTTTCAAGGCTTGGATAAGGGCTTCTATACCCCTTGAATCTCCTATCCTAGCAAGGGAGTCTGCTGCCCCTCTTCTAACACCTCTATATTTATCTTTTAGAGCTTGGATAAGGGGTTCCACAGCCCTAGGATCACCTATCCTACCGAGATCCCATGCTGCTCCTAATCGAACATGTTTATCTTCATCTTTCAGAGCTTGGATAAGGGCTTCTATCGCTCTTTTATCCCTTATCTCGCCGAGGGCCCATTCTGCTTCTCTTCGAACATTTCTATCTATATCTTTCAGAGCTTGGATAAGAGGTTCTACTGCCCTCACATCACCTATTCTACCCAAAGTTGATGCTGCTTCCCTTCGAATGCCTTTATCTTCATCCTTAAGAGCCTGAATAAGAGGTTCTATAGCCTGTTCTTCTAATCTAATCAATTCACCCCATAGTCCCTTCGCAAGTAGGTAATAAGCTTTCTCCATATTATCTCCAAGCTTCCATCCCAGCTTGTCAAGGGTCTTTGCTGCTTCCCTTCGAACATGTACATGTTTATTCTTTAAATTCTGAATTAGATGCTCTTTTTCATTCGAGGGATCTTTTTTCTTTCTAAAGAAATTGTCTGATATTCCCGTATTGAAACCTCCTTCAGATGATCTATTACCCATAATATATAGGATTATAAATAAAGTTGTTGCGAAACATATTTCTTTCAGGGTTTTTAGGTTTTTAGCTATTTTTTGATAAAGCTACTATGAATCTATTTAATTTTCAAGTTTCTTATTAATAAAATTGATAAATAGATCATTCAGGTTCACATTTGTTCTTTTAGGTAGAATATTTGTCCTTTTTCGACTTTTAAAAAAGGAAAAACACCTAAGGGTTACTGATGGATGGTGGGTTTTTAGTGTGTGAAAAGCTTGAATTCTTGGATAAAAAAGGAGAAGTTTACGTTTTTAAGATCCCAAGAGGGTTTTATTACACAGAACATGACTGCTTGGCTAAGGTTGAAGGTTCTTTTGTTAGGGTGGGTGTTACTGATTATCTTAAGAGAATGGTTGGTGACGTGCTTTTTGTTGAGTTTATGGTAAGTTTGGGGGGTTTGGTTGAACAGTTTAGGGAGATAACAAGGTATGAGGGTTAAAATCGGTAATGGAGTTAGAAAGCCTTGTAGGGGGAGAAATAGTTGGGATAAAGCAAGAAGTTATAGATTCCCTGGAAATAATCAAGAAGGATCCTTATAGAAAAGGTTTATTTGGCATAATAAAAACCCGTTAACTTGGAAAAAGAGGTTAAAACTTGCTTAAAGATGAAGAATTTTTTGAACTTATATCAAAAAGGTAGATGAAATGGATTCATGAGAACTCGTCTTGTCTCTTGTCTATGCAAACATTGCAGAAAAAAGCTGTAAATAAATAAGAAAAAGAAGAAAAAAGACTAAAACATGGTTTGGTAGTATTTTAATTAGTTAATTTTGTTTTTACTTAGGTTTCTATTTTTTCTTCTTCAGAAGGTTTCTTGTAGAGGATGGTGCGTCTAATAGGGTCTCCTTTGGCGGATATGATGCCTCTGTGAAGCATTTCGGTTAAGATTTCAAGGACCTCTTCTTTTGATAGTTCAAGTTCGTAGTATTCTTTCAACTGATATGCTATTTCATTAACAGCCAAAGAATGTTGTGGGTTCCTCTTAAAAATCCGGTAAATTAATTGGGTTAAGTCGTGATGTCTTCGCCAAGGATAGACATACCAGTACCATTCATGTATATACTCTGCTACGTAATCCGGTTTTGCTTCACTTACATACAAGAACTGAAGGCACGCGGTCCTTACTTCGTTGGGCATCAACTTTCTGACGTATTTTTCACCTGCTTCTAAGTTGCGCCCTGTATCTGTTAAGTCATCAGCGATTAGCACCTTTTTCCCTTTACAAGCACTTTCTTGGATCGGGTATTTAATCTCAACTGGAGGAGGTACCACATGCGGGTAAGATAGGGGGTCGTAGTGTTCAATCTCCAAACTTATGAGTTCAGGAATGTATAAAAGGTCTGCTAGGATGCGTGCAGGAAACCATCCGCCTGGAGACAGGCCGATAACGACATCAGGATTGTACTTGTAAGTTTTGATTATTTTAGCTAAGTTTTTACAAAGCTCGTAAACTTCATCCCATGTCACCATCTTACATGCAAACTTATCCGGTAAAACCATAAATTATCACCAACCAAACAAATGTGATTTCAACTAAAGAACTTAAAAACTTATGGAAACTCAAAAAACTACAAGAGGATCAACCAGTTTTTATCTGTGTTTTTATGGCGAGAAGTTTACGTTTTTAAGGTTCCAAGAGGGGTTTATTATACGGAACATGATAGGTTGGCTAAGGTTGAGGTTTCTTTGTTCGGGTGGGTGTTACGGATTATATTAAGAGAATAGTTGATGATATGCTTTTTGTTGAGTTTATGGTAAGTTTGGGGGGTTTGGTTGAACAGTTTAGGGAGATAACAAGGTATGAGGGTTAAAATCGGTAATGGAGTTAGAAAGCCCTGTAGGAGGAGAAATAGTTGAGATAAACCAAGAAGTTATAAGTGACCCAAAAATAATTAACGATGATCCTTATGGAAAAGGCTGGTTTGCTATAATAAAGCCCACCAACTTAGAAAATGAGATTGAAAATTTGCTTAAAGATGAAGAATTTTTCGAACTTATATCAAAAAGAGTGGATGAAATGAAGTTATGAGTTCTGTGGTTCTCTTTTTGGGTAAGATCTTCTTTTACTCTTTTTTTTATGATTAATGCTTTAAAATTCTCAAGAAATTAGCTTTTATTAAGTTAATTAAAAAATATTAGAAAAAAATATATTATAAAAAAACTATAATATTAATTGAAGTTTTTACTATCGATTTTATCAAAGACAAGGAGGACTGGAATCTTCAATCGAGAAAAGTTTTTCGCAAAAAAAATGATAGGGAGTGAGGAAATTTGTTTCAAAGAGAGGGTGTTGATACACAAAAAGATCAAGTAGGAGACTATTTCGAAGGAAATATTGAGAAAAAAAACGAAAGAGAAAGAGACCCTGTGATAAACTATGTTGAAATGCTAATAGAAACACTAAAAGAAGAAGTAATTAGAAATGAAAGGTTGCAAAGTTACTCTGATTAGAAGAAGAAAGACAGGTTATTATAAAAAACATATCATGTTTTTAAGGTTTCAGGGTTAAGATACTCTTTTGAAGGAGCCTAATATTTTTAGTTCTCCGACGTATTTTTTTACTCCTTCTAAGGCTTCTTTTACTATGGTTTCTTTTCTGTGTCCTATGATGTCGAAGTAGAAGAGGTAGTCGCCCATAGTTTTTTTTGTGGGTCTTGACTCTATTCTTGTTAGGTCTATTTGTCGTGTTGCGAACTCTTTTAGTACGTCATGAAGAGCTCCTGGTCGGTTTTCTAGGAGGTATAATACGATGGAGGTTTTATAGATTTCACTGGGTTTTATTGTTTCTTCGTCTTGGTTTGCAAGGATGGCGAATCTTGTAGCGTTTATTTTTAGGTCTTGTATGTTTTCCGCAAGGATTGTTAGATTGTAGAGTTGACCAGCGTATTTACTGCAGATTGCGGCGATGTTTATCTCTTCGTTCATGGCCACTTTTTTCGCTGCATCAGCCGTAGAATATGTGTCGACAAGTTTTGTGTGGGGTAGGTTTTTCGTTATGAAACTTCTGCATTGAGCAAGAGCGTGAGGGTGTGAATATACTTCCGCTATTTCTTCAAACTCGATCTTTTCTTTTGCTACAAGAAAGTGGATTACTGGAAGG
>JAEOSI010000206.1 GCA_016840425.1 Candidatus Wukongarchaeum yapensis | reverse complement strand
ATATTTTAGCGTTTAATTTGATTTGATCTCTTGAGAGCAAGAAGTAGTTTGTTTTTTAATTTTTTCTTTTTTAGGGGTGTTTTGGTTTGCTTAAAGATCTGCCTGAGGAGATATTAAAGGATTTAGATGAGGAAGAAGCTCAAGCTTTTCTTGTGCTTTACCGTAGTTGCGCTTTATCTTCTGGGGAACTTTCACAGTTTTTAAACTGTTCCCTTGAGCGTGCTTCTGAAATTTTGGAGAGTTTGGTGGTAAAAGGGTTTGCTGTAAAGATCCCTACTATAATTGATCTTTATGTGCCTCTTGAGCCTTTTCTTCAACTTTTTAAGCTCAGATATGAATATCTGAGAAAAGAACTTTCAAATCTTTTTGAAACTGCTTCTACTGAAAAGGAAGAGATTTTTAACGATCTTTCCATGAAGCTTGGTGAGATTTCTAAGGCTATCGTTGACTTAATGCAAGACTTTATAAGCCAATTAAAAGGGAGAACAGGGGATTCAAAAGAAGCAATCTCAAAACATGTGGGAGAACTTATTTCCCGTATACACTCCGAGATCCCTAAACTAACCGTTTCAGCCGGAGAATATCTTGACAATATGAGGGTTGAAATGAACGGTGTGCCCCAATCTTTTCTAGAAGAGGTTTCTTCAAAATTTACCAGTGAATCTGAGGAAAAGTTCAGCATCATAATCCAAGAAGGGGGAAGGGCGGTTCAAAAGGCTGAGGACGCTTTAAAAGAAAAGATTGAAGGGAAAATAAACCAGTTTGCTATGGAATCAGAAGCCTTAGTTCCAAAAATTGTTTCAATGCTAAAGGAAAATGCCTCTCGTATTGAGCAACTGGAAACCCGCTTAAGGTCAGAGATAGAGCTTTCTTTTGTGGATATTGACGCGAATAAAGGGGAAAACTTTTCTAAAACAGAGGACAGCTTGCAAGAAACTATGAAATCACACCAAGAGGAAATAAACAAAACGCTAAAAAACCTTTTTTCATCCCTTAAAGATTCCTTATATGAAAGCACGAAACTCCACGATGAAAAGGCTTCCCAAATAGAAGAAAAAATACAGGGAAAAGGTGATCTAGAAGAAGTGTCTATTGAGAAAATTTTAGCCTTAATAAGGGCAGACTTTCCTCAATATATTGATAGGTTAAGGGCGCTTAAAACAGGACTTGACGAAGCTGTGCGGGGTATAAGGGTTAAAAAAGATCAAATAAAAGAGATAAGCACTCATATAGTAGATCTTGAAAAACAGATAGGTACCACAACCGACAGCCTCTTAAGGCTTTCGTCAGACCTTAAAAATCAAGTTACACGTCTTTTAGGCGATCATAAACGTGAGCAAGGGGTGATAATTAATGACACGTTGAAAGGTGTGGAAAACCTTATAGAAAAGCTGACAAATCAATCCGATGAAAGCGTTTTAAAAACCCAAAAAACTATTCAAAAAGATATAGAGACCCTAAATGAACTACTTTCATCTTCTCTGAATGATCTCTCTGCAAAAATCGACGAGGTTATTCAATCGGTATTAACCCATGCAGGTGAAGTGATAAAATTACAAGCTTCGGAAGTAGAATCTACTATAAAGAATCATATAGAATCAAGTAAAGATCTTGAAAACACTATTTTAAACGATGCAACAACCTTGTGGGAAGAAATAGCTAACGCCCATGAAACTACGGGTAAAAACATTATTGAAACAGTAAAAGTAACGGTAAACGAACAGAAAGAGAACATTGAATTGTTGCAAACTAAAATAAATGAAACTTTTGAAGAAATAAAAGCTTCAATAGATGATAAGACAGCGGAACTAGTGACTAGTTTGGCTAGAATGTCTGAAGAACATAAAGCGTCTGCTTCAAAACTTTTAGATGAGTACGTTGAAAGGTATGAAGAAATGAGCAAGGGCGAACTGCAAAAGGAGTTCATTGACAATATTACTGAGGGAGAGAACGCGATTTATGAAAAATCAGAAGAGGCTTTAAAAGTTTTAGAAGGTATTGTAAATTCTGCTTCAGAGTTCACAGAGCAAACAGAGAAACGTCTTGAAAAAATCATAGAAGCTGCCTTAAAAGTGGAGGTAAAAGAGTTTGAAAAAACATGGACAATTGTAGGAAAACAAACCATACTTCAACAAATCCTTGCGATAATGCAGCGAACAAAGAGCACAGTAACCATACTCATACCTCGCTTATCAGAGTTTCAACCCCAACAAATAGCAGATATATGCCGATCAAAACCCCGGATACGCGTACACATAGTAGGAGACGTACAAAGCGAAGCGGATCAAGAGGCAGCAAAAACAATTTTAAGCGCAGGAAACGTTCGCGTAAGATTGCTAACACCTTCTGAACTTTATGGAGCGGCCCGCGATGGAGAAGAAGTGCTCCTCGCCCCAGCTACCGGAGAAGAAGATATGGTGGGAATAGTTTCCACCCAAGAACCTTTTGTAAAACTTTACGCAAGCTACATAGGCCCAGCCTACGTCTCAGTCTCAAGAGAGCTAAGACTGTAAGAGAAAAGAGAATTATGGAGTTTTTAGCTTATTTTTTTATTATTCTTTTTAGGAAGGTATCCATTCTTTTAGCAGGATGTGGCCGACTTTAACAAATTCTGTTTTGAGTTCGTTTATTTTCGCCACTCGTTCTTTTATCTTTTGAGGGTCGGGGAAAATGTTGTATAGGATCTTGTCCAGAGCGGGTATGATGTTTGATAGGCCTGCTGTGGGCTTGCAGTATTCCCTTCCTTTTCCTGTTTCAGCAAACTCTTGGCTTACTAATATTTTGTTGGCGAAAGGTTCTGCTCCTGAAAGTATTTTAAACCCTTCTTCTGGCACGTAAGATTGGGCTGATTCGCAGTGTCTTAGAAGGGAGTCAAAGGTCTCTTTGTAGGGTAGGAAAATGTTTCTGGAAAAAACGCCTCTAACAAAAGCTTGGACGCTTGAAGGTTGTGTGATAAGAGTAAAAGGTATCATTGAACACATTTCGTTGATCTGGGCGTCAATTTTATCGCTTTGATATATTTTTTCAGCGTTAAACAAACTTTCAAGGCTTTCCATCGGTAAGGCGACACCGTTTATTTCTCTTTGGTCGTATACGTAACCTCCTCCCACCAAAAATTTAGAAAAATAGAGTCCTGCCCCTGTAAGCACCACTACCTCTTGCCCCGTGATTTCCGCGTAAGTTTGTGTCTGATCTGTGAGCATTATTATGCTGTCTTGTTCTACTTTATTAATCATTTGCCCAGCATAGAAGCCTGGAAAGCTTAAATTTATTGCTTTGGACCAGCTGTATATGAGGAGTATAGAGTTTAACTTTTCAACAAGGCTTGCCCTTTCATCCCTAATATCCTCTTCCAAATGTTTTATTCTATCATCAATTCTGAGTATGATATCTCCTATCTCTTCTTCTATTTCTGATTTTCTTCCAAAAGAGTTTTCATTCATGAAGAGGATAACTTCTCTTAATGGGATTTTAGCTTCTTCGGCAAGCTCGTCTAAATTTAAGCCTTCAACGTAATATCGATGAAGAGCTTTTAACAAAGTTATCTCACGGTTAAAATCTTTAACACGCTCACCAACTTTGAGCAACTCGTCGCTTGAATTATCTTTCATTCTAAAATTTACCCCTTTTCAGTTCTACTTTCCTTTTAAGGCTATTATTCTTTTATTTAATTAAAAGTATTTTCTAGGATTTTTAGAGGTCTATGTTTGTGTAAAATTGGCATTAATAAGATCTAAAAACTTCTTTTATTTTTAGTTTTAAAGTAAAAGAAGGAAGTTTTTAGAAAGGTGGAAAAAAAATAGAGATTTTTGATGGTTTTTAGGCTTATTTTTT
>JAEOSI010000205.1 GCA_016840425.1 Candidatus Wukongarchaeum yapensis | reverse complement strand
TATAAACACCGCGATTCATCCCCTCCCTCACAGAAGGAGACTTCTCGCTCAATAAGTTAAACCTATTATAAAACTTATTTTTTTCAGCAATTCTTCTATTAAAAATCCCTTAGAAGAAGGAAAAACAATCTTTTGGCAAAAAATCAAAATGTTGGAAATAGAGAGGGGAAGGGTCAAGGGAAAAGTTGAAATATTGCTGTATAGAAGCACGTAGCGGCGGCGGTAACTCTACGCGGATCGGATTAATGTTTTTTTGCGTTTAAACTACTGGTTAAAACGGCTTTTAAAGACAGGTAATGGGGTGTTAACGGCGGCTAAAGAGGCGTTTGAAAGTTTTGACTCCCGTGGCTGTTCTTATGAGTGGCATCTATTTGTTAATAATAGTAAATTTGTTAAAGTAATTATAGGCTTTTTATTCATTTTGAAAACGTTGGATTGGCTTACTTCCGTTATTGCTTTTCAAGAGTTTGGTTTAGCTGAAGGTAATCCTTTGGCTAGGCGAATTTTTGATGTTTATGGATTGTGGTTTGCGTTATTTTTGGGATATGTTGTTACTGCTGTTTATGTGCTTGTCCTTGAGTGGCTTAGAAGTTCTATACCGCTCAAAGTTTATTGGTTTATGTATGTCCTTATTTTTTGCATGTATTCCTTTGTGGTTGTTAACAATTTTTGTGTCTTGTATTACTATTTTTGAGGCTTCAAGGGGCTAATGTCTAAAATCAGTAGGCTTGTTAAAATTAATGAAATAAACTCCCAGCTTCAGAATCAGAGGAGATGAGAAATTAGCAGACTTTATGAACGGTATTCAGGATGGGAGAAGAGGATCGTGAGAGGAAATTTGATAAGCTTCAAATTCTTAAGGTAATATTACCTTGAAAGGGTTGATCTCCCTTCTCAAGTTGTCGACCCAGATCGGTCCGAGTTTAGAAACGAGGTAGAGTGGATAATAATGGATCTGCATGAATTTAGGCGTTATGCACATGAGATTGTTGATTGGATGGCCGATTACCTTGAAAACATCGAAAAGTACCCTGTAATGGCTCAAGTGCGTCCTAAAGAGATCATGAACCAACTTCCTCCTGATCCTCCTCAAAAATCTGAATCATTTGAACAGATCTTAGCCGATTTTGAGAAAGTAATCTTACCTGGAGTAACTCACTGGCAACACCCGTCGTTTTTCGCTTATTTCCCTGCTAATAGTAGCCCACCTTCAGTTCTTGCAGAAATGTTAACAGCTACACTTGGTGCTCAATGTATGATCTGGCAAACTTCGCCAGCAGCTACTGAATTAGAGGAACGAGTGCTTAGCTGGCTTGGCAAGATGATTGGGTTACCACCTGATTTTGTTGGTGTAATTCAAGATACAGCTTCTACAGCAACTTTGTGTTCAATTTTGACAGCCAGAGAAAAAGCGTTTAATTATTCGATCAATGCTAAGGGAATGAACGATAAGGGCATCCTGACAACCTATTGTTCAACAGAGACGCACTCTTCTATCGAGAAAAGTGTTAAGATCGCAGGACTGGGAAAAGAGTATCTTCGGAAAATTCCAGTCGACGAAAATTATGCTATGATCCCTGAGGAATTAGAAGCAGCCATTGAGAGTGACCTCTCTAAAGGATATCATCCAATTTGCATTATAGCTACTCTTGGAACCACTAGCTCCACAGCAATTGATCCGTTGAGAAAAATCGGTGAAATATGCGCAAAGTATAACGTTTGGTTGCATGTAGACGCTGCACTTGCTGGTACTGCTCTTTTATTACCTGAGCTACGATGGATGATAGATGGCATAGAATACGCAGATAGCTTTGTATTTAACCCTCACAAATGGATGTTTACGAATTTTGATTGTTCTGCCTATTTTGTGAAAGACCCAGGCGCCCTGATACAAACATTTGAGATATTACCGGAGTATTTGAAAACTAAAGAAGGAGATCGTGTTAATAATTACCGAGATTGGGGAATTCAACTCGGAAGACGCTTCCGCGCCTTAAAACTATGGTTTGTCATCCGTCATTATGGCGTTGAAGGTTTGCAGCAGAAAGTACGAGAACATATCCGAATGGCAAAAGATTTAACGAAGAAAATTGAAGAATCCGAGGACTTTGAACTGTTAGCTCCTGTTCCGTTGAATACGATTTGTTTCCGCTACAAACCCCCAGGAATTGATGACACCGAACAGCTTAACCATATGAATGAAAAGCTACTTGAGAGATTAAACCGCACTGGAAAACTGTACATGACTCATACTAAGTTGAACGGGGTTTATACTCTTCGTTTCGTTATTGGCCAAACCTACGTAAAACCAAGGCATGTGGAACAAGGTTGGCAATTAATCAAAGAGACAGCTAAATCATTAGATTGAAAACTGCTCATGCTGAAAATATTAGTGAGAGATTAGATTAAATATGTTGTAATTAATGCGAAAAATGAGAGAGTTTTTTTAAAGAATAATGTGTTAAAGTAATAGCAGAGGGGAAAAATTGATCACTGAGAAGGAAGTTTCGAAAAAATTAAGAAGGATATTGGCCGAACTAGGGATTAAATATTCTAAAATTCTATTGTTTGGGAGTAGGGCAAGGATTGATTTCGACGAAGAAAGCGATTGGGACTTTTTTATTATCCTCAAAAAAAGTGTAGATTTGGAAAAGAAAAAAGAGCTTTGGCATAAAATTTACAAGAAATTTCATGAATATTTTCCTTTTGTATCGGTTGATATAATTTTAAAAGATGTCGAATCTTTTGAAAATGAAAAAACAATAGTAAATACAGTTTCTAACGAAGTATACTTGGAGGGAGTTGAGATCTGAAAGAAAACATAGTTTTACGATGGATTAAGAAAGCAAAAAACGACCTGAAAGTGGTTGAGTATTTATTAGAATTTGAAGACGCGCCCAGGGACATACTTTGTTTTCATTGTCAACAGACGGTTGAAAAGTACTTAAAAGCATATTTGACATGGGTTGATGTCCGGTAAAGAAAACCCACGACCTCGAAAGCATTCTAAATCTCTGTATAGCGAAAGAAAAGGAGTTTGAAAAGTTAGATAAGGATAAAATATCTAAACTTACCCTTTACGCTGTCGACGTAAGATATCCCGAAGAATATCTTGAACCCTCCGTTGAAGAGGTTAGAGAATTTTTTGAAACAGCAGATAAAGTAAAAGATTTTGTATTGAAAAAATTAAAAGAAGCAGGGTTGGATATATAGAAGTGAACTACTCCGTGTTAAATCGCGGATTTCCTATTAAGAGTAATGGTTAACGAAGGTATAACAAATCATATAAATTATCTAGGGGCACCAGAAAACTATGGAAAAGGCTAAGAGATATTAAGAAAAATAACGGATTTGATGTCTATGAGTACGAAAGATGCGAAGCCCTGTTTGATTTCTTGTGGCATTTTTAAAGAAGAGATTTTGAGACTTGTTGAGGATGGCTCTTTGGACGTTGAGCTGTATTTTCTTGATGAGGGTCTTCACGTTGATTATGATCTTTTGGAGAAGGAGTTGACTCGTGCTCTTGAAGAGAGAGTAGGGAATTGTCCTGGGGGAATCATTGTGCTTTATGGTGATGTTTGTTTAGGGTTTAATGATGAGATGAAGGAGTTGTTGGGTAGGTATGATGTGGTTAAGGTTGATTGTTTGAGCTGTATTGATTGTTTGCTTGGGGGTAAGGGTAAACTTTTAGAGATTGACCCTCATCATGTTTACATGTTTTTAAATCCTGCGTGGATCAAGTTTGGGAAGCGGTTTAGGACGCTTAGTAAAGAGGAGGCTAGAGAGCAGTTCAGCGTGCTTAAAGGAATCATTCTTTTAGACTCTCTTGGGAAT
>JAEOSI010000204.1 GCA_016840425.1 Candidatus Wukongarchaeum yapensis | reverse complement strand
ATTCCCCTATTTGTCCTGAAAAGCTTGCTAAAACTTCGAAAAAGGTAAATAGCACTATTAGAACGCCTAGGCTTATTATTAATTCTTCTTGCAAAAATTCTTCAAAGTCCGGTATTTCTCCTGAAAGGTATAGTATGATTATTTGGAGAAGTAAGCCTATTATTAGGAAAACCCCAAACTGAGAGCCAGCGTTTCTCCTACTTGCTTCCGTGAAAAGCGTCCTGCTTACGCGGGAAAAACTCCCCTCTTTCATTATAGCGTTTACTAAGTTTACCGTGAAAGGTTTTTTTGCTTTAATTTTTTGTATGTCTGTTTCTTTAATCGCGTAAGCCTTTTCAGCCCGAATAGCCCCGTAAACTACGGTGACAAGGGTAAAAAGTATTAAGAGATTGAAAGCAAGCCCTAACGGTATTTTTCCCTTTTTGTGGGTTATCGCATAATGGGCAACTCTTGAAGCCCACCCAAAGGGCGTAAAAGAAACCAAGGTTTCAAAAAGATCCTCGGGAAGAATTACTGCAGCAACAAATGTCAAAGGTATAAGTAAAAGAGCAAAAAGGTGGGTTTTCTCTCTTAAAAATCCCCTAGTATAAGGGGTTGATCCTGCGCTTAAAAACGGCCAAATGCGCGGTATTAACAGTTCCCCTAACCAGAGCCCTGAGAAAGTTATGGCGGAAAGGGCGAAAACTAACATAACCCCGTCTATTAGTGAAAAATCTTCAGAAAAAACAGAACCAAAAACAAAAACAAACCCTATCATTGTAACAATTTCATAGAGATCTGACATAAATCGCCCAAACATATGAGATCTCGGGGTGATTTTACTGCCGAGAACTAGTTCTGCTTCACTTTGATTTGAAAACACCCACGCCCTATTACTTGGAAACCCGTAAGCGAAGGCAAAAAGGGAAACTATCACAATTGTAGCTATCTGATAACCAGATACTATTTCAAAGACAGGGTCAAGTTCAGAAGTTATACCTACGTCTGGATCCCTCATACCATACCATAAAAAAGGTAAGACTATAATAAACCATAAAGGGCCAATATATCTAAACCTTCCAAGCCCCCTTAAAGAGTATGTTCTCATCCTCATTTCTGATTTAAAAACAGAAAACCATCCCCCCTTCCAAGAACTTTTCTCCTTTGTTTCCGTTGTCGTAACTGTTTTATTCGTTGCTGCTTCTTCGTTCATTTTTTTGCTCCATCCGATAACTTTTTCTTCCTTTATTCTCGCCAGGATAAGAGGTCTTTATGATGCATTTTTCCCGGTAATAACGCGAGAAAAGCTTCCTCGAGGCTTGATGTTTCTGTAATCTTCATAATATCTTCTGGTGTGCCTACTGCTAACAGCTCTCCCTCGGAAAGAATGCCGACCCTGTCACAAATCTCTTCTGCGAGGTTTAGCATGTGACTGCAAATAAAAATGGTTTTTCCCGCATCTGATGTAAGGGCGAGTATTAGATCCTTGACCATTTTCGCTGCTGGTGGATCTAAACCTGCTAAAGGTTCATCAAAAAAGATTATTTCAGGATCGTTTATGAGGGTTGAAGCAATAAGCACTTTCTGTCTCATGCCCTTAGAAAAACTTTGAAGTAAATCATCACTCCTATCTATCAAATCAAAAAGGCTAAGAAGCTTTTCAATACGTTTTTCTAAAATAGACTCTTCAACATCATAGAGCCCGCCTATGAAATCTAAAAACTCCCGAGGCGTTAATCTTTCGTAAACACTTGGGGTTTCTGGGAGTAATGAAGTTAAACTCCTCACCATTTTTTTGTCTTTAAGAACATCATAGCCTCCAACAAATGCTCGTCCATACGAAGGAGGAAAAATTCCTTTTAATATGCGTACAGTAGTCGTTTTCCCGCTACCGTTTGGGCCGATTAACCCGTAGCGTTCTCCCTTCTTGACATACAGGTTTAAATTTTTCACAGCCACAATGTCTCCAAACTTTTTTCCAAGGCTTCTTGTAACTATTGTGAAACCTCTCGCAGTCCATTCCTCTATATCAAACTCTTCTTTAAAAGTTGGAACCGAAGTTTCCAAGCTAAGCTCTGTCAAGCCAGATCTCCTTCTTTTTCTCTTTCTTTCTTTATTTTTTGCAGGTAACTATAGTATAAGTAAAGATTTTGATCTCTAAAAAAACTATTCAAAAGATAATTATTCAGGCCTAACCCGTTTTTTAAAGAGTTTTTCGTTTCGCGGTATGAAAGGTATCAGTGATGTTAAAACTGCTTGTTCTGTCAATTTTTCTCTTTTCATAACGCCGCAGGTAAGGAAGCCGATAGCTCCTATTTTACTTCCGATGTTTTCAATATTTGATATTTTACTCATAATCTCGTTTACAGTTTTCCCTTTTTTTATTGCTTCTATAACCTTTGGAGGATATGCAAACGCTGGCCCTAGTCCTATTGAAATTTTATCGTCTTTTCTCCGCAGTATCACGCAAACTTGAATGTCGAGGAAAGGAGGATGGGTTAAATCGACATTTTTAACCATCTTTTCAGGTATTTTCAAGGGTATGATTCCTGCTTCGATGCCCACATAAAAATCGTGTTTTTCTCTTCCTTCTTTTTTAGCCTTAAGAGCCCTGTTGTAAGCGCCTAAAATGGTTTCTTCAAAGCTTAGAGGTTGAGGAGATACTTCTGATTCTACCGGAAGACTCTCAATTACTATTTCTTCTTTTTCCCAAATTTTTGAAAAAACGTTTCTTGCCGCGTTAATTTTTACAACATTTTTTGTTCCTATTCCGACTGTAATCAAATTCATCACTTTTATTTTTCAAAGATTTTTTGGGATTGATTATTTTTTAAAAGTTGCTTGTTTCTCGCCCAGTTTATTATTCCTACCGCAAGTATTCCAAGACTCCATCCAAGGATGGCTCCGCTTATAGTGTCCAATGGGTAGTGAACACCAAGCCAAATCCTTGAAAACGATATTATAACTGCTAATGTTAAACAAAAAGCACGGTATAAAGCGATTTTGTTTTTTGATCCTTCGGCCAACAGTGATGGTATACCTGCAAGGAGAAAACTTGAGGTAGCATGTCCGCTAGGAAAAGAGAAGGGAGAATAGAAGGGAAATAGGGTTTTTGAGGTTTCTTTTCTAGGCTCTGGACGAATGGAATAAGGTGGTCTTTCCCGCCCAATAATCTCTTTTAAACTATCCACTATTACAGAAGTTATGAGAAAAAATAGGCCGATTATCAAGAGTTCTATGTATATTAAGCGTTTATTCTTTTCCCCCCCCTCTTTTTTTCTAAAGCTTAAGACGTATACCATCGGTATCAGGAAAATGGCTCTTCCATAGTCCGTTATATAAGTCATAATAACCGTGTAGCTCTCGGGGCTGTTAACGGCTACCCTATTTATCGCTTCAAAAATTTCTTCTTCGCCAAAAATTAAAACCACGATTAAAGCCCCAAAAAGGGCCAAATAAACGCTTAAAATAAAAATAGCGTTGTTTTTTAAACGTTCTAATTTGTGCATGAAAAGTTAAGAAATTATCAAAGCAATTTTAATTTTACGATAACTTGTTTTCCTAGAACCGGGTTTAACGCCTATAATCCTCCTAAAATTTGGTCTTAATCGAATCTCTTAGCCTCAATTTAGCCATAGTATTATCCATAATTTTAGGAAAAACTAAAAAAGAGTTAGTTTATCTTTGTTTTAGTAGTTTTTTATCTTTCCTTATTCGGTTTGTTAAGGTTGAAGGAATCTTGATATTAGAGACCAAGCTTGAAGAAGTAACGGTAAGATGGGGGAAACTTCGTACATTTTTATTGCACACTATCAGCCTTATTTTAATAGTTTTTCCTGCTTATGCTATTTTCATAACAC
>JAEOSI010000203.1 GCA_016840425.1 Candidatus Wukongarchaeum yapensis | reverse complement strand
TTGAGGCGGAGGAGGGGGTTGGAGATGGAGAGGATTAAGAGGTTTGTGGAAATTATCTTGGGTAGGTTGAGGAATGTTTTGGATAATTTGCCTTTTTTTGAGTTTTTGGATCCGTTTTGGCGGGATATGTTGGAGTTGCATATTTCTTCTGATGATTATAAGCGGTTTTTGGGGAGGATTAAGGCATCTATTAGGGTTATTGAGGGGTTGGAGAGGGAGTATGTGAGGAAGGTTTCGAGGGCGGAGAGTGTGGGTGAGATTGTAAGGTTGAGAAAGGCTGCTTTTGGTAGGATTGTTTCTGTTTTGAAAAAGCTTGATGATAACTTGAATGAGTTGCGTGGTGTTGTTTCTAAGTTGGGGAGGCTTCCAGATTTTGATCGTGATATGCCTACGATAGTTGTGGGGGGGTATCCTAATGTGGGTAAAAGTACGCTGGTGAATGCTTTTTCTACGGCGAAGTTGGAGATTGCGGAGTATCCGTTTACTACGCGTGAGGTAGGGCTTGGTCATATTTTTACTGAAAAGGGTAAGTGTCAGGTAATTGATACTCCTGGTTTGTTGGATAGGCCGTTGAAGGATAGGAATAGGATAGAGTTGAGGGCGATTTTTGCTTTGAAATATTTTGCGGATCTTATTATTTTTATGATAGATCCTTCTGAAACTTGTGGTTATCCTTTGGAGAAGCAGGTGAATCTTTACAAAGAGGTGAAAGAGTATTTTTCGAAGGTTTTGCTAATAGTTGCTATTAATAAGGTTGATATTGTTTCTGGAGAACAGGTTGAGGTTGTTTTAAAATCACTTGAAGATTTTAAGGATGAGATATTTGAGATAAGTTTGTTAAAAGATATCAATGTAAAAAGTCTTAAAGAACGTGCTCTTGAGGTCTTATTAGAAGGTTTAAAGGGGGAAAGAAAGGAAGGGGACAAGGATGAGGGGTTTTAGATTTTTTTGTTGTTGTTTTTAGTCTTCTAGCAGGGGGTTTTCTAAGCCTATTCCTTGGCATGTGATTTCTGCTGGTTTGTTTAGTTCGCCTTTCACGTCGAATTTTGCGCCCATTATTATCTCGCTTACTTTGATGCATGTTTCTGTGTGTAGGGTGAGTTGGCTTACTTTTATTTTTGAGACTCCGTTGGCTAGTGCCATGAGGGGAATTAATTGGTCTCCTGTGTGGCTGTCTACGGGCATTTTTGGTTTGAGTTCTTTTAAGAGGTTTGAAGCTGCTTCTTTTCCTACTTCTTCTGCAGGTTTTTTAGGAGCTCCGAGGGCGTCTCCGCTGAGGATTGCGCCTTTGGTGGTTTTAGCCCACAAAACTATGCCGCTTCCTGGACCTAGGCGGGGGTCGGTTTCTTTTTCTCGCCACTCTAATTGGATGTTAATGTTGCCGTAATATTGCCATAATTCTTCTAGGGCTGCTTTTGCTTGTCTTTCTGCTACGTGTTGAGGTAATTTGACGCAGTGGCTTAGTCCTTCGATTTTTTCCACTTCGCCGAATTCTGTTAAAATGAGGGGTTTAAGGCTCTTAACAGGGGAGATTTTTGCTGTAATTCTTCCTCCGCCTTTTGGGTAGTGTCCTCGCTTTTTAACCTCGATCTCAATTTTTGCTCCGGTTCTCTCAGCGAGGGGTAGGAAAATGTTTTGAAGATAGTCTATTTGGGGGGCCCAAGCGTTATTAGTGCCGCCTTCTAAAGTTATAAAAACTTCTTCATTGGCAAAAAGGGCTACGGGTATCAGTGCTTGAAGGACAAGGCTTGTACTTCCGGCAGTACCTATTCTAAACTTGAATTTTCCGCCTTTTATTTCGCTTGGGACAAAAGTGATTTCCCGAGAACCTATTTCTAAACCGTTAACTCTTCCATCACACAGGGCTGAAACTGCTTTTACAGCGATTAAATGTTGAGGGCGTAAACCGGGGTTGTCTCTTTTTGTCCTAATATTAAAAATTTTTAAAGCTTTCCCGCAAACCGCAGCATAAGCAATAGAAGCTCGTAAAACCTGCCCGCCTCCTTCGCCTATACTACCATCGATTTCAACGCCTACCATAGTAAAATAACCTCTCCATTGGTTAAAGCTATTGTAAAACTTATCTGTTTTTAGGTTTTTGTTCTCTTTTTTTGCGAGTTTGTTTTCCATGCTTATTTTTTGATGTTCTAAGTTTTGTTCCCTTATTTTTAGCTTTTGCCTGTTTTTTTCCGTGTTTTAACGTTTCTTAGGGAGGGAGAATTTACTGCTCTTAAATCTAGGACTTGGAAAAACTGGGAAGGGAGAGCTTTTAAAGCTTGAAGCTTACTAGTAAAACTAAACGGTTTAAATAGGTTTAACGCTTAGAGGATAGTTTAAATAATTGTATTTACCCCGTAAATACGGGGTCCGTATGTCCACCACTATAACAATCAGAATCCCTGAAGACTTAAAGAAAAGGATGAGTCGAATAAAAGGTGTAAATTGGAGTGAAGTTGTCAGGAGAGCCATTTTGGATAAAGTCAAGGTTGAAGAGAAGCTTAGAGACAAAAACTGGAATCTGGTAACAGAGGCTGTACAACAAGCTGATAAATTACGCATGAGTCTCGAAACTAGACATGGAAAGTGCGACTACGATAGCGCAGAGACCATTAGATATTGGAGAAATAGGAGACGCGAGGATATTAAAACCCTTCCTTAAGTCTTAAAGGACGAACATATAGAAGTTAAACCAGAAGCAATTTAGGATTCTTGAAGAGACGCTCGAACATGGAAAAAGTAGTGATAGACGCATCGGTAGCGGTTAAATGGTTTGTCACTGAAAAAGATAGCGACAAAGCCTTAAAGCTAAGGGATTCATATCAACGTGGAAACTTTGAACTAGTAGCTCCAACATTGATTTACTATGAAGTATTAAATGCATTAAGGTTTCACCCGCACTATAAATTAACTGAAGCAGAACTACTTAATGTTGTTGCAGCGTTAAGGGGTATGCAGATAGTCACAGAAACCACAACTGAAATGTGGTTCAGAGCTTTTGAGGTATCCATATCACAAAACATAACTGTTTATGATGCAGTATATATAGGAATATCGTTGGTACTTGACACTAAAATAGTGACAAGCGATAAAAGACTGGCTGAGAGGCTGGACGATAACATAAAAAAGAAAATAAAACTATTAGGGGAGTTGAGCCTCTAAACAATAAGCTTAACCTCTCTTTAAGCTAGTTTAAAGAGAGGTAAGGCTGAAAAGAGGGGAAAAGGAAAAACGCTCAAGCTCAGAAAAACTAAAACTAAGAAAGAAGGAGAAAAAATCCTAATCAGCTCAAAGAAGAACTTATAAACAAGAAAAACAAATTAGAAAAAACCTAAACGTGAAACTTTTGGCTTAGACAGTTACATTAGTGGATCAAAGCAAAAAAATAAAAAGTTATGGTTCAATTTGTAAGAAATGAATGAACAAAGGCGCCGGTAGTCTAGTCTGGTTAGGACTCTGGCTTGCCATAGAAGTCCTTTGTAAAGAGCCAGTAACCCGGGTTCGAATCCCGGCCGGCGCACCAGGCTCTATTTGATGAATTTTTGATGATATTTAGTTCCTTAATTTAAAAAGGGGAAATTTAGCAATTTTTATGGGCAAATATAGTCTGCTATCATTTTGCTTTGGTTTTCTGATTTTTCTTTTTTTTGTTGAAACAAAAGATGTCTCACTCAAAAATCTCAGAGTTGTGAATCTGCTTCCATCAAAGATGGGGTTTGTGAGCGCTTATAACCTCTGAAAGCCAAAAATCAAAAGGTTGGAAAAGGACTGGTGAGATCGCAAAAACTATAAAAAAGCTTAAAACTAAACAAGTTTTGCAATAGGTTTAACATTTTTTTAAAGCGGTCTTGAATT
>JAEOSI010000202.1 GCA_016840425.1 Candidatus Wukongarchaeum yapensis | reverse complement strand
GATCCACAATAAATCGCAAGCCTATAGTTTTCCTTAATAATATCAACAGATGTCCATTGAACTTCTTGGTCAAGTTCATATAATTCTCCCTCAACTGAATTAATATTGAAACCAATTATCACCCAATCTTTATTCTCGCTAATATTCCAAGACATAGTAACAGATGATGTACCAGCTTTCGTGCTACTTACACCATAATGACCAGATACACCACTACCGCCCATTTCTTGCACGTATATTTGACTTTGCGTTGGATTCGGATTTGGAACTCCAGCAGCCACGCTTGCCATAGCATCTTGAACCAAGTCTCCCGGTTCACTTGTTATCGTAATACTTGGAGAAGCGGGTTTCCCTTCATTTGTGCTTGCATTATCGATAGGTATTGTTTGATCAACTCCTGAATAAGAAATAGCTGCAGCAGCTATCTTGTCATCCGATGAGAGACTAATTGAGACAGTATATGTACCATTAGGAGGAGCTGTAAGCATCCAAACAGAAACATAAGGTTTACCTCTCGAATGTAGATGTGCTGCTAGCAAAGTAAGGAGTTGACCGCTATAAGTTACAGAAGTAACAGCTTCCCCATTATCTGTATGAACATTTACAACAAGCAATCGGTTACTAGCAGAAGGAGTAGTATGAGAAAAAGAATATGGACTGGCATCATTTCCATATGTTGTAAATGCATCAATGCTTATCCCTCCTCCACCTCCACCTGTGTTCTCTTCTAATAACGTACCATAATTCGAGTCAAACTCTTTAAAATTATTAAAGTTAAGAATAGTTCCTTTATCATTTTCCCCATCTACATTTGAAGTATCATCGTCAATATAATTATCACCAGTATTGGAAGATGTGTAAACTCTAACATAATCAATTTCCAAGCCAGTTGCAGTATTGTCTCCAAAAGTTTGATCTGAATCTACGAACCTAATATAACATTCTCCAGCGCTTATTTCATCAGCATTCAAAGCATATAATAGCGGTGTTGGAGTTGTTTCATCAAAAGTAACGCGGTTGTTCCATTGTTTTGCTGAATAATCCCATACTTGTAAGTTAATATCTTCTGTTTCCAAGTTTGAGGTTTGAAAATCTACTTGTAATTCGTGGTAACCATTAGAAGGAATCCCGCTTACGTTATAGTCTGGATAGGGATTAAACTTATACTCTGTTCCAGTATTGCTCTCTTGTATGATATCATAAATTCCATCATTATCACTCGAATTTCCTTCTTTTGTATATTTCCAACTATCTTCTCCTGAAACTCCATTTTTTTGTTTTTGAGAATATAAGGAACTTTCCGCCTCTGAAACTCCTTCGTTTATATCCAGTGTTGGAAAAACAATAAAAAACGAGCTTATAAGAAACAAACCTATTGTTATTAGTGCAAATCCTTGCATACTTTGTACATTGTTTGATTTTTTAATTCTTGATAAAAAAATAGTGTTTTTCGGTGTTTTTGTTTTGGAAATAATCCTATCTTTATGTTTTTTGTGCTTTATCCATTTATTTTTTCCATTTGTTTTTTTATTTGCTAATACTTCTTTATGAATTAACTTTTTTGCCAAGCCAAAAACACCTTTACAATTTAAATTTTTCTTCTGCCAACCGACCTTTACTTTGGTTTGTAAATTCCTTTAAAGATTGATTGAAAATTGTATTGGTGGATGATATCATGTTTTTTTGAAGAATGTTTGTTTTATAATATGGTTTTTAATATAAATATTTTTCTTAACTATTAATTATAAATTTTATTTATTTAGAAGTCATTTCAAAATTCTTGTAAGTTTTGAAGTATCTGATTTTTACCCATAAGGTTTGAAGAAATCGATGGCGGATTATGGAGTTTGTTAAAGCCGTTTATGCCTCCCCGGAAGCCGAGGACTGGAAGGTCTAGTACTGATTTGAGAAGGAGTTTTAACGGCGTGTTATACGTCCTGATTACTGGGTGTAAGTGGTCGGATATGTCTGGGAAGTACGGGGCATATGTTACGGCTTGGAGACTGTTCAGACTCCTTAAAGAGAAGGAGGTGTTGGAAGAGGCGTTCAACGTCCTTGTTTCAAAGGGTTATCTTGAGGGGAAGTTTGATCTCTGCATCTGTTCCATTGTTGACACCACAACCATCCCTGTTAAAAAGGGGTGAAGCAGTAGGTAGGGTTTGACGGATACAAGGAGATTAAGGCAGCAAGGTGAGTTTTGCGACGTCAAAGGAAGATTTTCCCCCCTTTTTTGCTGTAGCTCCAAGTAACATGCACGATTCAAAGCTTTACGTTACCACCGTTCAAGGAATAAAGATAAGGCAGCCGGGCAGAAAATCGCTGAATAAGCCGAAAATCATGAACGCCGACGCAGCCTACGACTCAAGGGAGATAAGGAAATACAACCGAAAAAGGGGTATAAAATCCAACATATCGGAAAACAAGAGGAACAGGAGGAAAGGGAAAAAGAGGGGCAGACCTTACAGGATGAAAAAAGAAGAATACAGGTACAGAAAAAGCGTTGAAAGGCTGTTCAGCTGGCTAAAAGCGTTCAAAAGAATCGTTGTAAGATACGAAAAACTCGCCAACACATACACAGCCTTCATACTACTAGCATGCATACTCATCTTATGGAGAGTTTTGAAATAAGTTCTTAGTTAAGATTAAATCTAATGATTTCCAAGAATAAAAAAGAATTAGAATTGCACGATTTGTTTTTAATTTATTGAATAGTTTAGATTTGACAGCGATTTTGAGTTTTAAATATCAGGAAAATTAAAAATTAGTTCAGAATAATATGCCAGAACTACTCAACTTTTACTTTCAACTTTTAACCATACTGATAGTAAATCGTTATATTGTAAAGTTTTGTTCCAGAATGAAAACACAAAGAATCGTTAATTGCGTGAAAATCTACTATCCTTATATTAGAAACATTGTTATCTTAGCTATTCATTTTTCAAGTTTTTTCAAAGAAAAGAGCAACAGTGAGGAAATTGGTTAATATATGAAAAAGAAGAAGTATTATTCATGCTAATAAAAGTTGTTCTTCTGGGCGACGCTGCCGTTGGGAAAACTTCCCTAAGAAGAAGATGGATGGGGGAAGGTTTCACAAGCCAATACATAACCACTATTGGCGCAGATTTCAGCATCAAAGAAATAAAAATAAAGATCAATAAAAAAGTTATAACATACAAATACCAAGTATGGGACCTCGCAGGCCAAGTCCAATTCCATGCCGTGAGACAATGCTACTACCAAGGTGCCTTAGGCGCCATCATTATGTACGACACAACCAATATTGAAAGCGTCCAAAGCGTCCCAATTTGGATCAACGAGCTATGGAGAAATAACAAATTAGGCGTCACGCCCTTCATACTCATAGCAAACAAAATAGACCTAAGAAATGAAGTACCCCAAAGTTTAAGAACAGAACAAGGAAAAAGCTACGCAATGCAACTCTCTGAACGAACTCTGCTCCATGGTTTTGAAATACCCTTCATCGAAACTTCAGCAAAAACTGGTGAAAACGTTGACCGCGCCTTCCAACTCCTCGGTGAAATGATCATAAAATACGAAGAAACCGTAAAATCATAAAAATCTTAAACAAAAAAATTGAATAATCAAACTAAAAAATCTATAACTCCTTTTCTAACCTCTATAAAACATTAAACCGGGTAAAAACTTGTCAACGTTCCCATCTGTTTTCTACGTTTTCAAAGTTAAGATAGGGGACGAGTCATTGGGAGGTTATGGCATCCTATCCTGATGATTCCTGGAGATATCCTGTTTTCAAGGTTTTCTTCAAAACTTTTATGGCTTTTTTCTCCTTGTTTTCAAACTCTTTTTTCAGACCTTCTATCATAGTGTCTCCCTTTATCCCTAACCC
>JAEOSI010000201.1 GCA_016840425.1 Candidatus Wukongarchaeum yapensis | reverse complement strand
ATCAGGGGCTTTAATACCTACTTTTAATTCTTTTGCCATTTTTTTGACCTCCAGTATGGTTTTCTACAGAGTTTTTTTTGTTTGGTTTGCTCCTTAGTTTTTTAGTGATCTCTTTTTTTATTTCTCGAATTTTCGTGAAATCGGTTTTCGGTCTATAAAAACGTTTTTATTTTACGTTTTAGGGCTTTTATTGCTTATTTTTTTTGTTCGAGTTGTTGTTTTTGTGCGTTTGCTTGGTCTTAGAATTATTCGAGTATTTTTTGTAAGAGATAGACATCTAATAACTTTCCGAATTTTCTTCCTACTTCTTTCATTATTCCAATGTGAAAAAACCCATATGTTTTTAGTATGTGGATGTTCTTTTCGTTTCCCTCCGTAACTCTCGCAATAATTGTGTGGAGACCTGCTGCTTTTCCTTCCCTTAGAATTGTTTCAGTGAGTTTTTTTCCTATTCCCTTTCCCCTGTGTCCTTCTTCTATGTATAGGGATATTTCTGCTGTTTCTGAATAGGCACATCGGTCTGACCATGCAGAAAGAGAAGCCCAGCCAACTACTTTATTATCTATTTCAGCAACTAGAATCGGGTGTCTTTCTCCGTGCTGTTCAAACCATTCTTTCTGTTCCTCGCTTGATTTTGGTTTTGTATCAAATGTGGCTACTGTTTTAATAATAGCATCATTATATATTTCAGTTATCGGTGATAGGTCTTCTAATCTGGCTCTTCTTATTCTTAGCATGCTTTATTCCCCTGATTCAAGCCTAAACTTTAATCGTTTAGTGGCTAGATGGGAAATGCTTTTTTATTTGTTTTTGCTTTTTTTGTTGTGTTGGTGGTTGTTTTTGTTGTTTAAGTTTAGTGCTATTCCGCGTTTTAGACGGTTTGAGACTTGGTATGATCGGACGACTTTTGAACCTTGGAGTGAGGAGAAGATTCATTGGCTTTTTCAGAATAAGTATAGGCGTCTGATTGTTGAGGTTTTGAGTAGGGGCCCGAGGTCTGAGGAGGAGTTGTTTGAGGTGCTTGTGGTGAAGATGGAGCCTCTTTTGGCGGATCCTTCTAAGGTGAAGGTTTTTTTGAGGGTTCCGAGAGAGGCTTTGAGAAGTCATCTTGATTCTATGTTGAAGTTGAGGGCTATTCTTAAGGGGGATGATGGTAGATTTCGGTTGAATATTTTTTTGTTGAGTCGGGAGGAGGTGGAGGAGTTGGAGCGTATAGCGGAAGATGTTGCCGAGAAGACGGCGTTAGAGATTTCAAAGCATAAGGGTGAATTGGAGGCTTTAAATAGTGGTGAGGGCGATGATAGGTTGGGGAGGATTATTGATCCTTTGCTTGAGAGGGTTGGGTTTAAGGCTATAGAGCGGCTTTCTCCTAGTTATCAGTGGGAGAGGTTTGCTCGTTGGGTTGAGGAAGTGGACCTTAATGAGTTGAAGAATTTGCCTTCTTCTAGTAAAAATCGCAAAAAATCTATTAAAGAAAACCAAAAAGAAGATTAATAATGTTTGTTTGTGTGTGTTTATTGTGGTTTTAGAACTCCTTATCTTGTTGTACCAAGTTAATGGTTTTTCCTTGATGGTGAAATCCCGTATTCTGCAACACAAAAATTGGAGGTATGGTTATGGATCTTCTTGAAGTGTTCAGGGAGAATAGGGAGCTAATAAAGGAGAGGTTTGGGGTTAAGAAAATATGTGTTTTCGGCTCTTCTGTAAGGGTAGAAGAAAAGAGGAAAGCGATGTTGATGTATTAGTAGAGTTTGGGGGAAGGCAAAAAGACCTTGTAACAACTTTATGGAGTTGGTCTTCTTTCTTGGAGAGTTGTTTGAAAAAAAGGTTTACTTAATCACTTCTAGCGGGTTGAATCAGCATGTTCGTCCCTATATAGAGAGGGAGGTTGTTTGGTGTGAAGAAGGATGAAGTTTTCATAAGGCACATCCTTGATGAAATTGAATTTTTAAAGCAAGAGAGCAAGAAGGGTTGATATCGAATTCACTAAAATAGTTTCGGAAAAGGTTAATAAAAAACCTAATAAAGGCGGGATAGTCCACAGAACTATTTCTCCTATTTTATCCTGGTGAACGGGCTCCCTTCTTTTTTGAGGATATTCTGCGAGAAATAGACATCTCAATAGGGGTGCACTCACAAGAAGCTTCTTTGCGTAAGTGAGTGAGAGGTAGTTTACTTTTTGATTCCTTTTTTTATTATTTGTTTGAAGGTTTCTAGGACGGTTTTTTTGTCTTGTTTTGCTTGGATTTGATATACATCTTTTATGTTCATGGAGCCGTTTGTTTTTGAGAGGAGGGGTTTTATGTACTTGTTTTGTAGCTTAGTGTCGTTGTTGTTGTTGAATTGGTTTATGGTTAGGGCTGTGTAGGGTTTTATTTTTAGTTGTGTGAGGTTTGTTAGGAGTTCTTGGAGGCTTTGTGTAGCGTCGTTTGGGTTTATGTTGTCTGAAGTGACGAAGATTACTATGTCTGCACCGGTTAGTACCATTTTTCTTATGGATTGGAAGGCGTGGCCTCCTGGGGGGGCGTATAGGTCTATTAGGACGTTTTTTGTGAGGCATAGTTGGGCGTAGTCAAACATGGTGCTTTTTGACTGGGTTATGAGTACTTCACATGCTTCTTTCATTGTTTCAGTTAGGGAGTGAAAAATAGCTGTTTTTCCCACATTTTTTGTTCCGTAGATTACAGTTTTTAAATGGAGTCTGCCTTGTGCATCGCGTTTCAAAAGACATAACCTCAAAAAAGTTCTATTTATTGTTTTATATGGGTTTTTTTGGTTAAATTTTTTTGTTTTTAGAGTTTTCGTTCTTTGTTTATTTTTAATAAGGGAATTTTTATGTTAAATTTCTTATGGGAAAAAGTTCCGTTATTAATTAAAGTGGTGGTCTTTGGAAGTGTTAGTTGTTGTTTTTTTATTTTTCTTTGAGGGTAAAAGAAATAAGGGAGAAGGGTAATTTTTTGATGAAGTATTTCGTAAAAGATAGGCTGGTAACAAGAGAGTTTATAACTTAAAAATCTTTAATATTTATTAGGGATTAAGTGTGGGTGTTGAATGTCGTCTTTTCTTGAGATGAGTGAAGAAGAATGCGAAATGTATTTAGACGTGTTAAAAGAGGGCATTCTGCCTTTTGATAGGTATGTTTCTCGAGGGGATATTCCTGATATAGTTGATATTAAGGGTCCTAGGAAGCGGACGAAGATAGATGAGAAGATAGGGCGTACTATACATTCTACGCAGGTGGATCATGCTGCTAGGTTTTTACCGCTTGTCGGGGCTTTTGGTACGGGTAAAACTCATCTTTATTGGGTTTTGAAAAGGCAGGAGATAGATTATTTTAAGGTTACTAAGAAGGAAAGTGATCGTGCTGTTGTTTATGTACCTTCTCCACCTGCTCCTGTGAGGATTCTTTTCCATATTTATACTTCTTTGTGTGATGAGTTTGGTATAGAGGCTTTTGAGCGGGTGGCTGATGAGCTTATAAAGAAAGCGGAAAGAAAGGGGTTAAAAAGCAGGATTTTCGGCATGGATCCTCGGCAGGCTATAGGAGAGCTTCTTACGGATTACCCTGGCACGTTTGCTGATTGTGTTAAAATGCTCATAATCCTTGCTAAGAGTAAGGCTAGGAAATCGTTGGCTAAAAGATGGCTTTTCGGTGAGAGTTTAACCGAGGAAGATCTTAAGGTTCTTGAAGTTAGTTCTATAATTGAAGAGGATGATGTTTGTCTCTCTATGATAAAGCTTGTTGCGGAGCATTTGGGTAAGAATATTTTGCTTTTCTTTGACGAGTTCGAGATACCTATGAGGATGCATGGTCCTGAAGCTGAAGCAAGGTTTTGGGAGACTTTGAAACGGATTTTCAATGAAGTGAAGAACATTGT
>JAEOSI010000200.1 GCA_016840425.1 Candidatus Wukongarchaeum yapensis | reverse complement strand
AACAATAAAAACAGTTAGAGCTGAAAAAATTGTTTTAGATCACCACCTTTTGAGAGATTTAAAATATAAAGAAAAGGTCAAACCTGTTTACGAAACAGAAAAAACAGTTTTCTCAGCTGCTGAATATTTAGGAATGGAAAACTTCTTTTTAGAAGCTTGGAGAAAAGATCTTCACAAAAAAACGATAAAAGTTAATGTGGAAAAGTTTTTTGACTGCTTGAAATGGATCCACGCTAAAAACCTTGAAAAAACAAGATAAAAGTTTGAGATTTTAGGCTTAAATAGGCTTAAAATTTTTTAAGCAAGAAGAACATGCTAAGATTATGAATGATATACGAACCGAAATACAAGCGAATCAAATAAAAAAGCTTAAGGAAATCAAAACCCTACTTGTCGGACTATACGACCGCTTAGAGATTCCTTCAGAAGTTTTTGGAATCGGTAATAACGTAACAGAATTCTCTAGTTTTGAAACAAGAAAAATGGGCGGGGAAGAGAAAAAGCTTGAAGAAACGGTTAGTAGATTCGATGAAGCAATAAACGTCATACCTACCCAAATCGTTCAAGAGATTGTTGATACAGAGACCCTTATTAAGACAGGAAATGTGCATCTTTTTGCGGGAGAATTTGAAAAAGCCGTCGAGTATTTCGACATGATTTTAAAATATCAGCCTGGAAACGTTATCGCACTAAGCGTAAAAGGAATGGCTCTCTACTTCTTAGGGAACACTAATGATGCGATAAATGTTTTAAGTAAGGCTATTAAGGCGGAAGGTTCTAGGTCGGAAACTGCTTTGGCTCACAACAATTTAGGGTTTATTCTCCTGATTTCAAGGGATTTCGAAAAGGCTGCTAATCATTTTAACAGCGCCATTGATTTGAACCCTGATTTTGCTATACCTTGGAATAACATGGGGCAACTTTTGTCAGAAAATGGGGATTTTGAAACCGCCATTAAATACTTTGATCAAGCTTTATCCATAGAATCTAACCTTCCCTTTGCTTTAAACAATAAAGGTTTTGCACTTTTTAACCTTGGAGAGATTAGACAGGCTCTAAGCTACTTTGATAGGGCTATAAAAACGCAAGAAAATTTCGCTATGGCTTGGAATAATAAAGGCAGGGTTTTAATCAACCTAAACCGCCCTGAAGAGGCTTTACACTATTTTGAAAAAGCCATTGAGTATCAGCCAACCCTTGCCACTGCTTGGGCTAATAAGGGCTTTGCCCTTAGCATGGGGGGCAGGGTTTCAGATGCTTTAATCCATTATGATATGGCAGAAAAGTTAGACCCTAATAATCCAGTGATTATTGCAACCAAAGCCTCGATTTTAATCAGTATTGGAAAGCTTTTTGAGGCCGTTGAATATGCGAGTAGGGCAATAGAACTCCAACCAAATAACGCTATAGCTTACAACAATCGAGGCCTTGCAAAAATGAGGATGGGAAACATAATAGACGCAATAGACGATTTTGATATGGCGGTTAAGTTACAACCTAACATGCCCTTTATTTGGGTGAATAGAGGACTAGCATACCTTCAAATCGGGGATTCTGAAACGGCTCATGAATCCTTTAGACAAGCTGTTGAGTTAGATCCAAACATTCGACAACTTTTAAGCGAGCAAGGAGTCTCAGTATAAATACCCAAAGACCAGTATGTAAAAGTATGAATGAGCCTTAGTTCCTGAGAGGATGAGGGATGGAAAACATTTTGCATAGACCATTTTACAGGGAATTTGTTTGGGCTTATGATCTTATTATTACAGGCCCTATATCTAGCCGATGCGATTTTATCGAAGGCATGTTATCCCAATGGGGAGTTTTATCTGGTTCCAGTATTCTGGACGCTGGATGTGGGACAGGCAATTACTCAGTTGAGTTAGCTCGAAAAGGATACATAGTAACTGGTCTTGATATTTCAGCAGAACTCATTTCAGAAGCAAAAAAGAAATCAGAAAACAAATCTCTACATCTTAAATTTGAAGTAGGTGATATTCTCAAACTACCTTTCACGCAAAAATTTGACGGTATCTTGTGTCGTGGTGTTTTAAATGACATTATAGATGATACAAGTCGTCGAGAAGTTTTCTTTTCCTTTGCTCATGCCCTCCGCAAGAGTGGTGTTTTAATTCTTGATGTCAGAGAATGGAATTCCACAGTAATCAGAAAGACAAAAAAACCTGTATTCGAGAAGTCAGTTGAAACTGATAAGGGAAAGCTCACATTCCATAGCGTTACTCAGCTTGATAATAAGACCCGACGAATGCTAGTGAATGAACGTCATGCTATCAAAAAAGATGACGAAGATCTTGTCTTCGAATATAACTTTATCATGCAATGCTGGGCGAAAGAAGAACTGCACAACAATTTGGTCAACGCAGGATTCGGTTCCATCGCATATTTCGGAGACTATGACCGTAATATACACATAGGTTCGACAGACAGAATCGTCGCCATAGCTTCTCTCAAAAAAGTAACGGATTAAGAGTAAGCAACTGCTTACGAATCCTTAGACAGGCTTTTGTGTTAGATCCAAACATTCGACAAGTTTTAAATGAGCAAGAAATATCAATATAAATCCCTAAAAGTTTTTTGTGGGAAATTTTTAGTTTTGAAACTTTTTTGTTTTTAAGGGTGTTTTTAGATGTCTAGAGGAAATAATGAAGAAGGAACTAGTTTTTTTATTGATTCTCATTGTCATTTAGCTCCTTTTTGGTTTAGTCATAAGCCTGTGGAAACGGCGTTGCAGGATGCTAAGGAAGCAAACGTTATCGCGGTTATTAACTCTGCTGTCGGGGCTCGTGATGAGGATAAAGGTTTGATAGACTATGATTATTCGGTGGAGTTATCGCAGAAAAACCTGGGGTATGTTTTTTGCACCTTGGGTCTTAGTCCTTCCATGATAAAGAGTCTTGACGTGGATTATTGTCTTAAGCGGATTGAGGAGTTGGTTGAGGAGAAGCATGTTGGTGTTGTGGGGATCGGGGAGATTGGTATTGATAGGCATTGGGTTTTGGAGGATTCATGGCAAAAACGGCAGCTTGAAGTTTTCAAATTGTTGATAAGTCTTGGAGGAGCGACGGGATTGCCTTTGGTTATTCATTCTAGGAAGGCTGAAAGTCTTGCTTTAGATGTTTTGGAGAAGAATGCGGAAACAGATGTTGTTTTACACTGTTTTTCTGGAAGTGTGGAACTAGGTAAAAGGGCTGTGGATGACGGGTATTTTGTCTCTATTCCTACTGCCGTGGTTAATCGTAAAAAGCATAAGAAGTTGGCAAAGGCTCTTCCCTTGGAAAATCTTGTTGTAGAGACTGACGCTCCTTGGTTAAGCCCTGTAGAAAAAGAGAAAAACGAGCCCGCTTTTGTTCATTATGCGGTTGAAGAGATTGCAAAAATAAACGAATATGAAGTAAAAGAAGTTAGCAAAGTAACGACAAAAAACGCTATAAGGATATTCTCCCTACCCCTATAATTTTTCCTGTTCAATTTTTTGACGGTGCTGGGTTTTATGCGCGTGATTGATGGTGGTATAACGGCTGTTAGAGGCGTGAAAGCTTCTGGAGTTCATTCCGGTTTAAGGCAAGAAGGGCGGAAAGATTTAGCCCTAATAGTTATTGAAGGGGAGCCAGCAACTTGTGTTGCTGCTTTTACAGTTAACCAAGTTAAGGGGGCTCATATTATTGTTTCTGAGAAAAAATTGAAGAGATCCTGTGGGCGTTTACAAGCGATTGTTTGTAATAGTGAAAACGCTAACTGTCTCACTGGGGAAAGAGGGGTCAGGGATGCGGAAATGATGGCAGAGTTTGTAGCAGAAAAGTTGGGAGTGGAGGCAGATCTTGTTATCCCTATGAGTACTGGTGTTATGGGGAAGTTTTTAGAAATGGAGAAGATAAAA
>JAEOSI010000199.1 GCA_016840425.1 Candidatus Wukongarchaeum yapensis | reverse complement strand
GAATGACTAGCCTATGTAAGCGATTCTCTATTGGAGCCTCTGATCGAAAGTTTTCATGAAAATATAATAGACCCAAAATACTCTAAATATATAAACTCCCTTGAATCCTGCTTAGAATATGTCTTAGAGTTATTATGCAGATGCCCCTCCCCCAGAAAATAAAAATATCTTCTTTCAAAAAATAGACAATTAGTTACCAATAAATTATAAAATGTTGAATTTAATATTCTGTAATTATTTCATTTGTTATCATGCGAAAAGCTTGAACTAATAGATCGTATTGTTGCATAAACACTTTTACAAAAAATATTTTACTTGAATCTAACCCCTCTTTTTCAAGCCTTTCTATCATTTCTCTAAATCTTTTTTCTGCTATTTTTAAAAGCGGATCATTTTCTCTTCCACTTTTAGGTCCTTCGCATAAAATTATCGCACCTGCTCCTTTTTCTAAAGCCATTTTTATATGCTCTATCTTTAATCTGGCTATTGATGGTACCTGTATTGTGTGGATATTTGCAGGATACGTAACTTTTTTCATGCCTGCCAGGTCTGAAGCTGCATAAGCCATCAACTCTTCTTTAAACGCTATAATTTTTGGCTTTAAACCATTTTCCGTTTCTAATATTCCCTTAATCTGTTCCTCTAAAGCTTTATCAGGCAATGCTGGCAAATCAATCACATTAAAAGGACAAACTGGAATACATGCCCCACATCCTGTACACACCATCTTTTCAACAACAGGTTTTCTATCCACATCACTAACTGTTAACGCGCTATAAGGACACTCTTTTATGCACGCATAACCACATTCATTAGGATCACACTCTTCATAATCTATCTTAACCCATTTTGGTTCAAGAAAAACTTCTTTCTCATCTATAAGCGCTTTAGCTTTCCCGGCCACAGCTAAAGACCTTGAAACCGTCTCAGTAATGTCCATAGGTCCCATAGCCGTACCACAAGCAAAAATTCCCTTAATATTCGTATCAACAGGACGAAGCTTTGGATGTTCTTCTTTTATAAAACCATCTTCAGTTACTAACAAACCAGCTGTTTCAGCTATTTCCAGCGTCCCTTCAGAAGGCTCTATGGCTGCAGCTAATACCACAAGATCCGCTTCCAATCCCAACAATTCTGAAGAAAAAGTTTCTTCCACCCTAACTAACAGCTTCCCAGTTTTCTTATCTTCTATAACTTCTGCAGGTCTCCCTCTCAACATTACTATCCCTTTTTCTTGAACAGAACGATAATACTCCTCATAATAACCTGGCGTAATCAAATCAGTATAACATATAACTATCTCCGTCTTTGGATACATTTGTTTTATAAGATTAGAATACTTAAGAGAGGCCATACAACAAACTTTTGAGCAATATTTTTTCCCTCCAGGTCTTTCATCCCGTGAACCTACACATTGAATAAAAACTATCTTCTTTGGAAGAAGCCCCGTGCTAGGCCTTACCAACTGCCCCCCCGTTGGCCCAGCTACATCTAAATATCTTGCCAATTGCATTAAAGTTAGCACATCAGGATAACGACCGTATCCAAATTGCGGTTTTATGCTCGGATCATACTCTTTATGCCCTGTAGCAACTATAATCGCCCCCACTTTAATTTTTATTATTTCTGGTTTTTGATCAAAATTTATCGCTCCTACTTTGCAAGTTTCTTCACACCTTCTACACTCTTCTCCGTTCAAATTCCTACAACTTTTTGGATCAATAAACATTGCCCTAGGCATAACCTCAGAAAAAGGAAAGAATATTGCTTTTCGTTCTCCCACCCCAAAATTCCAATCATCCTTAACGGTCTGGGGACAAATCTCCATACAATCGCCACAAGTCATGCAAACCTCCTCTAAAACATATCTTGGATCTTTCTTTATAGCAACTTCAAAACTCCCTATCGTTCCTTCAATTCCAATTATTTCTGCCAAGGTAAGAAGTTCTATGTTTGGATTTTGCCCCACTTCCCGCATAAGTGGAGAAATAGCACACATCGAACATTCATCTTCAGGAAAAGTTTTAACAAGCCGAACCATGCTGCCTCCAATAAATGGCTCTTTTTCAACTAAATATACATGATAACCCTGCCTGCCCAATGTTGTAGCAACATTTACCCCCGCTATTCCCGCCCCAATAACTAACACTGATTTCTCAACACGCAACTTTTCTAGCTCTAAAGGCAACAAATTTTTGACTTTTAGTATACCCCCCTTAACCAAGCTAACCGCTTTTTTTGTAGCCCCCTCTTTGTCATCAGTATGCGCCCATGCACATTGCTCTCTAAGGTTAATCTGTTCTAAAAGAAAAGGGTTTAACCCCGCTTCCTCCACACACACCCTAAACGTGTATTTATGAATATGAGGAGAGCATGCCGCTATTACTACACTTTCTAAATCATTTTCTTTTATCTCTTTATAGATCAAACTTTGCCCTCTATCACTACAAAGAAAATTATGCTCTATTACTGAAACAACAGAAGGAGTTTTTACTTCCTCTTTCACCCTATCTATATCGACTATATCATCTATAGTTCCACCGCATCTGCAGAGAAATACACCAACTCTCTTATCCTTTTCCATTAGTATTCCCCCTTTTCAAAACATTAATCGCCTCACCTATAAAAAAGGGTCTAAAACTTCCTCCCATCGGACCTTATTGTTTTTCATATCAAGCTCTTCAGGATCCAAGCCAAAACTTAACCCCAAAAATTGCGTAATATAAAGTACCGGTAACTCATATTTTTCGCCAAATTCTTCTTCTATACGTTCTTGCATCGCATCAAGCATAATCTGACAAAAAGGACACATAGTAACTACAAGTTGTGCTCCTGCATCTTTCATATTAAAAAGCTTATAACGAGCTAAAGTTAAAGCCGTCTTCTCTGAGACTGTAAGTAAAGGAGCACCACAACACTTATTACGATCCAAGTAATCAACCGCTTCCGCCCCAGTCATTTCTAAAACACCATCCAACCTTTTAGGAGCTTCATAATCATCAAAATTTACAAACTCTCTAGGAGATGTAGCATGACACCCCACCTGCGTAGCTACTTTTAATCCTTCAAACCTTTTTACTATCTTTGAACGTAATTTTTCAGCATATTTTTCGCTCAATAAAACCTCCAAAAAATGTTTAATAACAACCGTTCCCCTATATTTTTTCCCTATCTTTGATAGAGCACTATTAACTTTTTTTAACATTTCAAAATCACTTTTCAAAACACCATTAACAATGGAAAGTTCCCTATAACAACCATTACAAAGTGTTACCAAACATGTATCAAAATCTGCAAAATTTACAGTTGACAAAGCTTTTCCTTCTTTAAGGATCTCTTTTTGCCGTTGCTCTTCTGTCAATGCAAGATTTCTTGCTCCTAAAAGGAAACTAGCCAACTTATCTACTGCTTCTATAGAAGCACCACAACAAGAATATCCTTCCAATATTTGAAGATCTATCCCAAGCACTCTTGCGACAGCCCTAGCAGAGACCTCGTAATTATTTTCTCTACAAGGAATAGTACACCCCGGAAAGTAAAGATAACTCTCGCTTATTTTCAAGTATAAACCTCCTATAGGCTGTCATTTTGACCGCTTTTCACCAAAATTAGCAAAAATTTTTGTTTCCTTAAATAATTCTCTAATCTCTTCCAGATCCGCCTTTTTTATCTCCGGTAACCCCACTTTCGCCCTTTTAAAATTAGTGAAATCATCCAGTTCATAAATCATGCCAGTTTCAAAAACTTTCTTACAAATTTCTTGAATACTTTTTGGAATAAATCCTTCCTCTGCCGCTATATTAGTAATCGCTTGAATAACATCTTCAGGCTTCGCGTTTTTTGCACACCTTTCTGAACACAAACCACAAGTAGCACAAAACCAAATCTTTTCATCTTTCAAAATCTCTTC
>JAEOSI010000198.1 GCA_016840425.1 Candidatus Wukongarchaeum yapensis | reverse complement strand
AGGTTCAGGCGAACAACAGATCACTTATAAAATAAAAATCATTAATCTGGAAGACTGGGATAATGACAACATAACCGATTGTGAATATACCTCGGAAACGGACAGTGGAGGAGACAAAACCCTCAGCCTTGAGACAATCCATGGCAACACAACATTCACCGTCAATGACTTGATGGTTTTCAATGGCAACATGAAGTTTTTCGTCCCCATAGCTTGGGTTAATATTACCGAGTCCCAAAATCAAAGTGGCGGTCTAGATTGGGATGAAGCCATAAACACTATAAATAATGCGCCAAAAAGGGAACTTTTAGCAGACTTTAACGCTACTATAGAAGATAATTTGGTGACAATAAAAACAGCAGAAGACCGCGACCACCAAAAAGTAAATGGTACTGACACTATAACAGGAGAAGCTTTCGATGAACAATGGACAATAGAATGGGATAAAAGCACCGGACTTCTCGAGGAAGCTGAAAGAATAAGAACATATAATGAGACAGGATTGGTTATAGAGGAAACAGTTTCTGAAGGTGGAGTAGGCACCTCTCCAACACTAATAGCCGGAATAGCCTTAATATTCTCCTTCTTAGCCATTATAGCAGTTATTATCAAGAGATAGAGCGAATTTTTATCCCCTTTCCCCTTTTTAACTATTTTTTTCTCTTTCTGTTATACTACTCTCCTTTGCCAAATTTATAAATCTTCTATGTTCCATGAACGCAATAAGCTCACCAACTCTCCCCTACTATAGCTCACTATTCCGCATTTTTTTGCAAAATTTTGGGCATTAGCGCTAAAATCATTTCCTACTATTATACCGCCTTCAAGTCCTACATCTTCGATCATTTGATCAAACTTAATTATCACGTTTACACCTATACTCCTCTTCCAATCCTTGATAAGAACACCGTATCCAATATCCTCGGGATTTCCAGCTTTACTTCCTTTATCCCCGCTTTGAGACAAAAGCATATTAAACTCGTGATTTTGACTGGTTTTCCCTCGAAGTCTTACTTTTTCCCTTATAATAAATCCCTTTACTTGAAAAAACTTCCTAGTAATCGACTCAAGACTCGCCTCTTTCAAAGGTATTCCTGCCATTTTCAAACATCCCCTTAAATATTTAACTTAATATTAATAATTATGTCTATAAAGGGTGGACGGATAGGTGGGGGGGGACGAAAGATATTATCCTATACTATCTAGACATATTATAATTAAAAGTTATTTAATACCGTTGCCAACATTAATTTACCGACAAAAAATAAAAAAGGATTGATTTAAAGCTTTAAAACCCCAAAAAAAGAAAAATAAGAAATATTTTAGAGTTATAACGTGTCTAAGTCCTTTTTACAGTTTTTACCGTTTTTTGCCTTCGTTTCCGCCTAACTAAGCTTCGTATCTTAAATTGTTCTAAGGTTAAGTTAGATTGGTTTTTTTAAGTTTTAATCACAATAGTGTCTGCGACACGATCTCCTACTCTCTGTTCGTAATCTGAAGTACCGATAGATATTAGACCTATGATATAGAGAAATGGAAGATTATCAACTATTCTAAGAAGGTTTCGAACTACTGAAGCCCCAATCGTACATCTTGATATTTCTCCGGTTGCTTTATCAATTTTTACTACACGTATTCCTACAGCCATTTTTCCCAACGTTTGGCCATCATTTACCCCTTCCAAGAAAAGCCAATAAAGGATACCAAGAAACGTTACAAGCCCGTAAAAACCAACACTAACTTCTTCTTCTGTTTCAAAAATTGCAATAAAAAGGAACGCAAACAAGAAAATGATAATTATCCCGTCAAGCAATATGGCGAGGAATCTGCTACCTATGCCTGCTAATCGAACCTCTGGAGGCAAGTATCGGGCTTTTGGGGGTGCTTCTCTAGCTACAGGTACAGGTGGAGCAGCTGTTGGGGCAACTCCTTCTAAAGAAGATCCGCAGTGAGGGCAAAATACGGCGTCTTCAGCTTCAATTCTTCCACCACAAAAAGGACAAAAGAAAGATCCAGAACTCATTTAAAACCCCTCAATTAAATTTTTATCTTAAAAGTAGTACTGGTTATCGCTTTTTAGTTTTTCCCTTCTTCCCTACAACAGTTCTCAGAAGTTTAGACTAGGGAGTTTTTAAGTTCTAAGTTGCAATAAAAATTTTGTCTGTGATAGGATCTCTTATCTAATATTTTAAATCTGAAGTAACGATGAATAATAGTCCTCTGAGATAGAGAAACGATCCATCAATTATTCTAAAAAAGTTCCAAAGGATGAAAGTTTCCGTCATAAACCTTGATGTTCAAGGTTCCTTCATCCCGCAACGCAAACAACGTTTTTTGTTCCAAACAAGGTATAAAACAATGGGAATGATGATCGTACATGCGGTTAAGATTATAATTAGCCATTTGAGCCCCGTCATTCCTCCTGTGTATGCGTGTCCGTATTCAGCGCACACGGCCGGTTGAACGGCAAGGGGTTGCACCACTTGTCGCGGTGCTACTACTGTTGGAACGGCTTTTTTGGTGACTTCTTTTATGTAGGCTCCACATTCTGGGCAAAATTCGGCGTCTGTGGTCTTAATATCTGTACCACAGTATGGGCAATAAACTTTAAGGCTCATCCAGGAAACCTCGCTTAAAATTTGATTTAATATTACAGTCCTCTTTCTGTATCTCACTTGAACATATTAAATTTTTTCATAGTCTGGTTCTATGGAAACTTATTTCGCTTGCTTTTTCCTCAGCAATTCGCTGGCTCTCTTCGGTGTCGTATCCTTTTGTTTCTTTTACTCAGTTTGTTAGGCCTTACTTTGTAGGTTTCTTTTGCCAAGGGGGATGAAGTTATTTGTGTCGTTGGAAAGCCCTTTCTTCACTTTTTGAGTTGTTATGAGTTGTTTTATCTCTTCTAAGCCTAAAGAAACCTTTAAATATCTTTTTAACCCTTTTAATTGCTTTATAGAACTTTTTAAGAACGGTACATTTTCTTTTTCATATTATGCCGTTGTTAAATTCTCCAGAGCTGCGTTTTATTCTATTGTCTCATCATCCTAATTGTGAAAAGTTTGAAAATCATACTCTTAATATACGTGGAACAAGAGTATGTATCGGATGCTTAGCGTTTTATCCTACTTTCATAATCGTTTTTTCTAGCGTGTATTTTCTAGGATTTTATTCTGTAATTATATGAAACTTATTTATCTAGGAATTTTACAAACTTCTGTTTTGTTTTAGGCATTCATATAAAATGTTTAAAACTCATGTATGTAAGCTTTTACTATAACACGAAATGTTTATATATTTTCAACTGAATTTTCTCGAGAATAATTAGAGGTAAACTGAATTGCTTTAATTGCAATTCTTACCTATTTGAGGTGAGGAAAATGGGAGTAACTACTTTTGAAGGACTAGGTTCAAAAATGGATGACTTCGCAGAAGCTCTTCTCTCTGAGCTATCAGCAAGGGGAAAGACCATAAAAAAGAAGGAAACTATTCCGGATGGAATTATGATTCAAACTACAAACAGTTTAATGACCAATGGTAAAGCAGAGGTACGACGTGTTGGAGATGATTTGCAATATACATATGGCTCATCATTAAATGTTTCTGCTGGTTCAGTATTGTGTATACTCTTCTTAACTTTGATAGCAATAATCTTGTATTTTGCGAAAAAAGGCTCCGCAGAGGATATGATGCTCAGTTCTGGACAGTCAGTGGCAGGAAGAATGAAATAAGTAGAAATAACAAAATAAGGATTTTATGATATGCGATAATTCGCTAATAAAAATCCTCTTTTTTTAAAAAAATTAGAAATACTTAAAAATGGTATATTTTCTTTTTCATATTATGCCGCTGTTAGATTCCCCCGAACTACGTTTTATTCTATTGTCTCATCATCCTAATTGTGAAAAGTTTGAAAATCATACTCTTAATATACGTGGAAC
>JAEOSI010000197.1 GCA_016840425.1 Candidatus Wukongarchaeum yapensis | reverse complement strand
AGGGTAAAGGTTCACATCATCTCTTCCTAAACTCTCTGCAGTAAGCGTTATTTTATCTCCATCGTAGAGTATTCCTCCTCCAGGGTTTAACTCGTTTTTGTGAAGTTCTACAGTCTCCTCGTTCAAAGCTACAAGCAAATCTACGGGGTAGTATTGCGATGTTATTTCCCTTTCCATCACCCAGACGTGAGAAACGTTATGACCGCCCCTTATGAGGGAAGGATACTCATTTATTACGAAGACGTTGAGACCTCCTCGAGAACAAGCTTTAGCAAAAATAAGCCCAGCGCTCATAATACCGAATCCTGCTTCACCGCCAAGTTTCCAACTTAAAGTATTCACTACTTTCTCCATCTCCATAAAAAAACAACCACCTTTTCAAACCAAAAAATAATAGAGAAGTAAGAAAGAAAATCAAAAAAATACCAACTTCTCTAAACTTCTTTTATACAAAAACCAAAACAATAAAAACCTAACCAAATCAAAAGAAGCAAAAAATAAAGTTTTAAGCAATCAATCAAATTTCTTCGGCTTAAAACCCTGATTTGGTTTACAAAAGAGGTGCTTTTTTGGACGTTTTTAAAGCCATATTAGAACGCAGAAGCATCCGAAAATATGTTAAAAATGAAAAGATCCCTGAGGAGACGCTGCAAAAATTATTGGAAGCAGCAAGACTTGCCCCCTCTGGAAAAAATAGACAAGATTGGTCCCTCGTAATAGTCGAAGACCCAGAAATCAAACAAGAACTAGTACCTGCCTGTAACAACCAAAACTTCGTAGGAAATGCATCAATAGTCATTGCAGGTATCGTAAATCCCTCATGGAAATGGTGCGATGTCGACCTAGCAATAGCCTTCCAACAAATAGTCCTTGAAGCAGTAGAACTCGGCTTAGGAACCTGCTGGATCGGAGCATTTGAAGAAGACAAAGTAAAAAAGGTATTAAACATTCCCCGTAAACTGAGAGTGACAGCCCTACTAACCGTAGGATTTCCCGCAGAAAAACCAAAACCAAAGTCTAAAAAACCCCTAGAACAACTAATCCACATCAACAAATTCTCCAAAAAATAAAACCTTCACCAACCCCAAAAAAAAGACTATCAAAAAAATCTATAAAAAGTACTTTCAACTACGTCTCTCCTTTCTAATAAAAATTAAAATGATTTTTGTTTTTTAGGGAATTTATTTCGCGTAAGATTTAAAAGGTTGGTTTGGTAGAGAGGTTGTTATTGGAGGCACAATGGATGTTGAGGGTTTGTCTTCACGTATGATAATCTGAGCGTTTGTCTTTCTTTTTCCAAGTATGTGGTTTTTTGGAGCGCCTCCTCACCTTTGTTCTTTTTGAGTTTAATACGGAACGTATGTATAGGTTTATTTGGTATTCTTGCTGTTTTTTGTTTTTAGGGGTGTTGTTCTTTGCCAAGGGCTAACGATGTTGTAACTAAGACTCAGACGCCTAAAGGTACTGTTGACCTTATGCCTGAGGAGGCTTGGAAACGACAGTTTATGGAAAGAGCTTTTACCCGCGTTTTTGAAAGTTGGGGTTATCAGGAGATTAGGACACCCACTTTTGAGTATTTTAACGCTTTATCTACAGGGACTGGTTTGGAGCTTCAGGATAGCATGTTCGTTTTTCAGGATAAGGCTGGTCGTTTGCTGGCTTTGCGTCCTGAGAACACTGCTTCTATTGCGAGAGTGGCTGCTACTAAACTTTTGGCTGTTCCACGCCCTATACGGCTTTATTATATTGCGCCTATGTTTCGCTATGATGAGCCTCAAGCAGGTCGACAGAGAGAGTTTTGGCAAGCAGGGATTGAGCTTATAGGTGTTCCTGGGGCGGAGGGTGATGCTGAAGTTATAACAGTTTTTATTGATGATTTGCAGTCCGTTGGTCTTAAGGATCTTAAGGTGGATATAGGCCATGTTGGACTGTTTTTATCCGTCGTTAAAGCTTCTGGGATAAGTTGGGATGAGGCTGATGTTTTGCGTCGTTTAATTGATAAGAAAGATTTTAACGGTTTGGAAAAAGCTTTAGTGGATGTTAATTGTTCTGAGGAATTTAAGGAAGTTTTTAGAAGACTTCCTTCCTTAAGGGGAGGAAAAGAGGTGGTTAATGATGTTGGAGAACTCATTGGATCTGATGAATTTCCTGAGATAAAAGTAAATATTGAGAACTTGATAGAGGCTTATGATCTTCTCGTAGATTATGGGGTTGAGGATTCTATAGCTCTTGATTTAGGTATTGTTAGGGGGTTAGACTATTACACTGGCACTGTTTTTGAAGCTTATGTCCCTGAGTTCGACCTTGCTATAGGCGGTGGTGGGCGTTATGACAACCTTATCACTGAATTTAGAACGAGTGTAGGTGTTGCTGGAGAAACAATTCATGCCACAGGGTTCTCTATAGGTATTGATAGAACCCTTATCGCTTTAGAAAAACAAGGTTTTGGGTTTCCTAAAAGACCTCCATATTTCATGGTGATTTGGCTTGACGATTCCCTAAGAAACCTCACTTTAAAAACAAGCCTTAAATTGCGTAAAAAAGGGTTTACCGTGATTTCTGAAGTGCGAGGTAGGAAACTTTCCAATGCTTTAGAATATGCTAATAAGATGAACGTTACTGCGGTTCTCTTGTTTGGCAAAAAAGAAGTAGAAAAAGGAAAAATTGCAGTAAAGAACATGAAAACGGGGGAACAAGAAGAAGTACCGATATCAGACATAGAAAAACATCTCTCAAAAATCTCAAAAGTAAAGTGAAACAAAATTTAGAGGAAAAGAAAGTTTTTCAAAAACTTGAAAAAACTTCACAATAAACTGGCAGATTAAAGCCATTAAAAACGCTAAAAATGTTTCTCCCAAGGCAGGTAGTTAAACCTTGATAAAAATCAAAAGTTTAAAAGATTTTAAACCTGAAGAGATCAAAAAACTCAGTGAAAGACGCTACTCTAGTCAAGAAAAAAAAGTGATGGAAAGCGTCCTAAATATCATTAATGAAGTAAAAACCCGAGGAGACAAAGCTTTAATCGAGCTCACTGAAAAATTCGACAAGGTAAAATTAGAAGAAAAGCAGCTAAAGGTCTCAGAAAAAGAGATAGAAAAAGCGGTAGAATCAACAGAAGAAACGATCATTACCGCTATAAAAACAGCTGCAAAAAATATTGAAAAATTCCACAAAACACAACTACCAAAAAGTTTCACGATAGAGACTACAGAAGGCGTTGAAGTCGGTCAAATACTCAACCCGTTAAACAGTGTAGGGATCTACATCCCTGGGGGAAGATTTCCTCTCCTGAGTACGGTTTTAATGACTGCCATTCCTGCAAAAGTTGCAGGAGTGAAAAGCGTAGTTATGTGTTCTCCTCCTCGGCCAGAGTTTAGCGGGATAGCTCCCCCTGTCCTTGTAGCAGCTTACGAGGCTGGTGTGAAAGAGATCTACAAAGTTGGTGGGGCTCAAGCCATTGCAGCCATGGCCTATGGAACAGAACAAGTACGGGCAGTTGATAAGATAGTAGGACCTGGAAATATCTATGTTACAACGGCAAAAATGGCAGTAAGAGATGATGTCTTGATAGATGTTCCAGCTGGGCCAAGCGAGGTTTTAGTAATAGCTGACAAGGGTTCAAACCCAGAATTTATAGCCTTGGACATGATCTCTCAAGCAGAACATGATCCCTTAGCTGTCTCGGTTCTTGTTTCTCCTTCTTTAAAGGTGGCTGAAGAGGTCTTAAACAACATTAACTCGCTTAAAGCAAAGGGAGAGATAAGCGATATCGCCATAGAATCCTTGAAAAATAACGGTTTAATCCTTGTTACTGATTCCCTTGACCAATGTGTAGATTTTACCAACATTTTCGCCCCAGAACATTTGGAAATAATGACTGAAAACCCTGAAGAAATCATGGAAAAAATCACGAATGCTGGCGCTATTTTCCTTGGCGAATATTC
>JAEOSI010000034.1 GCA_016840425.1 Candidatus Wukongarchaeum yapensis | reverse complement strand
CGCGCGTTCTTTAAAAGTTCTCGACCTATTACCCCATCGGTGCCGTCAATTATTTCCCCATCGGTGTTATCCATTTTTAATTCCTTTTCTAAAAAATAAAACTGCTTTGGAAGAAGATTTTGTAGGTGGGCTGGGTTTGAAAGTTTTTGGTTTCTTGCTTTTGCCTGTTGAACATTTTTGAAACGTCCTTTGTAGTGTTTTGTTGCCCAGCATCCTACGCATTTATCTTTTTCGAAACTCTCACAAGTTATGCAGTATGCGCCGCAAGGGCTTTTATCTGAGGCTTTTTGGCACACGTCTTTCCTCATTGGGAGGAAAGGGGAGTAAAAGATCCCACATATTGGGTAAAATTCGGAACTCCAGATGCCTTCCTGAGTTCTAATAGAAAAATTCCTAGCGATTAAGCTTTTTAGTGTATCTTCGTCTTCTGCACTTATTAGGGCTATTAGGTTGTATTTGCCAAGGGTCTTAAAAACATAGATTACACTCGGGCATTTTTCAAACTTTACAAAGATTTCCCTTAATTTTTCAGCATTTCTCACCTCTAAGAAAACAAGGGCGAGATTTAGTTTGAATTCTTTTACGTTAGTGAGGATTGTGGTCGTGATTAGTTTGTTTTCTAAGAGTTTGTCCACTCTTTTTTTTGCACCCATTGTTGTATATCCGATGATTTCTCCGATTTCCGTGTAGGTTTTTCGCGCGTTCTTTAAAAGTTCTCTAACTATTGCCCTATCGGTTTCATCAACTATTACATCATCAGTTTTAGCCATTTTTCATCCCTTGACCAGAGGATAAAACTGTTTTGAGAGAAGATTTTTTAAGTGGGCTGGTTTTGAAAGTTTTTTATGATAACCAGTCAATCTTCTTCCAAAACTTGCTCTAGGGGTTCTTCGTGGTTCTGAAAAAAAAGTTAACATTCGCGGGGTTTTATGAGAGGGTGATTAGGGGAGAGGTTTTCCGTTTTTTTCTTTGTGGCGGATTCTTCTACATCGCCTTCGATTACGGCTTTAGCTAATCCTTTTAAAACCTCTTCATTAGACATGTTTTTTACCTAATCACTGAAACGTATCACCAGTTCTTACACGGAAAAAAGCTTCTCAAAGCCATAATATATACTTTTTTTGAATTCTACGTGTATATTTTTTTATTAAAAAGATATGATTTTTTCTAATTATGTGTAAATTTTTCTTTAAGTTCGTTTCAAATTTAAACTAAAAAATGTTAATAGATCTCTCGGCCCAAGTCTATTTGCTGAATTATTTTATATAGTTGTTTTTTTTAGGTTTTTAGCTTGGTTTTTTCTGGGTATTTTTGTAGGAGGAAGAAGGTGGCGGCAATAAAGGCCATGATGCTTCCGTAGAGAAAAGTGGCTGTTGCACTAAAATACTCCCATAAAAATCCTGCTATTAAGCTTGAAGGCAAAGCTGCAAACCCTACCATAGCGTGGAAAGATCCTAGGGCATATCCTCTCCTTTCTGGTTGGGCTAAATCTGATATGAAAGCACGTTCATTTCCTCGGATCAGGGCGAATGCTGCTCCGTATGCGATGAATAAGATTATCATGGAGAGCAGAGATTTGCTTATCGCGAATCCTAAACACATGAAACCAAATAGGGTGTAACCTGCCACTAATACTTTTTTTCTCCCTAGTTTGTCTGATAAAATTCCAGAAGGTACCGCGAAAGACGCGTAAACTATGTTGAAAAGTACGTAGAGGAGGATGGCTATAGCAGTGGCTTGATCTTCCTCATATTTTAGGTTTTGTTGGGCGAAAATAATGAAAAACATATAGCTGAAATTAGCCAAGGCGAAGAGGGTAGCAACTATTAAAAACATTTTAATAGACTCCGGAAGATCCCACCCGATTTTTATATCTTCTTTTCCTTTGAACTCTTTAGGCTCTTTAACGGGGATGAGGGGTATGAGGGCAAAAAAGGCTAGAAAGGCGCCTATTGCTATGATCGCTCTTAAACTTAAGCCGAAATGCCAGAAAAACACGTAGGCTAAGAAGGCTCCAAAAATGGCCCCCGTCGTATCCATTGCTCGATGTATACCGAAAGCTTTACCCCTGACTTCTTTTGAAATGGAGCCAGCGATTATGGCGTCACGAGGAGCATCCCTTAACCCTTTCCCTGTCCGTTCGATGGACCTAGTTATGAAAACCTGGGGCCACGTCACTGAAAAGGCTATTCCTAACTTTGAGACGGCGGAAGTGGAATAACCTCCCACAACGAACTTTTTTCTTTGTCTGAACTTGTCTGAAAGACGACCTGAAAGAACTTCGAAGAAACTGGCTATACTATCACTTACACCTCCTATTAGGCCTATAACGATGGCAGAACCCCCTAAAGCCACGATGAACAAGGGTAGGACTGGCATCATGATCTCGCTACTTACATCCGTGATCAAACTTACAAGACCTAAAAGTACTATGTTCCGCTTTAAAACACGACTCTTATCACTAACTTCAGCTTCTTCTTTATTGACCAAAAAAAGATCACCAAATACAGCTTCAATTTCCCGTAAATTTTAAGGGATCAGTGAAAACACGATATTAACTGTGTTTGAAACTCTCTACCCTTAAGAATAAATATTTAAGAATAGAAGGATAAAAGTCTTTGGTCAACCTGTAAAAAAAAGGGTTGAGAAAAAAGGGTTTTTTAGTCCGAGAAAGCCAGCCTAACATCTTTATCGAAAAGCAAATATCCTAGCATTATGAGTCCTCCAACTACTACTCCGACATCTCCGTAAGTTTTCTCCTGTAGACCTATAGTGTATAGGATATAAGCGGAATAGCCGATGACTGCGAGGGTTATTAATATTCCTAGTATCCATGCCCATGTTTGGGTGGTCCAGAAGCCTATAGCCATAAGGAGGGCGAAAATACCGATAGCAAGAGCTATATAACCTGTCATTTTAACATCGTCTTCACTTATATCAGGATCATCTATTTCTGCTGCCATTCCTGCAGGATCATCAAGGATTAAAGCCCCAGCCGCTATAAGAAATAGGGCAACAAGAAACCCTACGATAGCGAGGAGGGTTACGCCAAAAGGTCTTGCATATTTTACGGTCAATTTTAAAACCTCTTTGCAAAAAGCTAAAAAATAAGGGATTTTTAAATTTCTGGGTAGATTTTTGAGAGGGAGTTTTTGTACTAGCGTTACTCAGTTTGCATAAATGCTCTGAATCAGGCGTTAGTATGATGCAGGTGGTGAAAGGCGATATATGTTTCTGTTTTTATCGGCTTTCATCCCCTAGCTTTCGCAAAGGGATTTCCAGCAGAGAAAGCTAAATTACCAATTTATACTAGATATATGTTAGTAACTTTTATATGTAAGGGTAAACTTCACAAATATAAACTAAATACTAGGCAAGGATGAATCTTTATGCCAGAGGAATTATGCCCCGTTAAAGAAACGATTAAGATTATAGGTAAAAAATGGTATTTGATAATTATTTTCGAATTGACGAAAAAGTCAAAAGGGTTCAACGAACTTAAGGAATCAGTTAAAGGTATATCGTCAAAAGTATTATCAGAAAGTTTGAAAAAATTAGCAGAAAAAGAAATTGTGCAAAGAAAAATTTACTCAGAATTCCCAATAAGGGTCGAATATTCTCTCACAGAGAAAGGCTTGGATTTAAAAGCGCTTTTTGACGATATGAGAAAATGGGGTGTAGAATGGTCTATATGCGATGAAATAGATTAAATAATCAGCTAAAAGTCTATAAAAAGGATAGCTAAAGAAAAAAGAAAAACACTTATCACATGACCTTCTTTTTTAGGAAAAATTATTAGAACCTCTAAGGATACAGCAGAAAATAAAGAGAGGTTAAAATATTTATCAGCTCTAAACATTAATTTGACTAAATCTAATGAAATCTAATACTAAAGGGGTTGAATTTAATGATAATTGTGATAGATTTGGGTAGTCAATACGTTCATTTAATAGCGCGAAGGATCCGTGAAATAGGCGTTTATAGTGAAATATTTCACCCCTCGATTTCAGTAGAAGAGCTTTCAAAACTCTCACCTCAAGGAGTTATTTTAAGCGGTGGCCCTGGTTCTGTTTATGATGACATTTCTCCCGGTATTGAGTTTGAAATCCTTGATTTTCTTTCCTCTAATAAAATTCCTGTTTTAGGGATCTGTTATGGGCATCAGCTTTTAGCTTTCATGCTTGGTGGGAGAGTAGAGCCTGGGAAAAAGAGGGAGTATGGGAAAAAACTCCTCTTCATCAAAACCCCTGATAGTTCTCTTTTTGAGGGGTGGGAAGAAAAAGAAACTGTTTGGATGAGTCATGGGGATCAGGTAATTGATTTGCCTCCCGATTTAAAGGTTACAGCTTATACTGATGACAGTCCTATAGCGGCCTTTGAAAGTTTTGATATGACTGTTTTTGGTGTTCAGTTTCACCCGGAAGTCAAACACACGCCAAAAGGTTTAAGAATTCTTGAAAATTTCGCCTTAAAGATTTGTGGATGCGAACCCAGTTGGGGTATTGAAGATTTTATAAGACAGTCAGCGAGGAAGCTTAGAGAGGAAGTGGGAGATGAAAAGGTTTTAATGGGTGTAAGTGGGGGCATTGATTCCTCGACTGCTGCTTTGATTCTTCATAAGGCGGTGGGAGATAATCTTCATTGCGTGTTTATAGACAATGGTTTAATGAGGAAGGGAGAGGTGGAACAGGTTCTTGAAACTTTTCGTGACAAGTTTAAGTTTAAACACTTCCATTTTGTTGACGTTTCGGAGAGATTTCTTGAAGCTTTAAAAGGGGTTATTGATCCAGAAGAGAAGCGGAAAACTGTAGCGGAACTTTTCATAAAAGTGTTTGAAGAAAAGGCGGAAGAGCTTTCAAAAGAGTATGGCGAGTTTAATTATCTTGGTCAGGGTACTATTTATCCTGATAGAATTGAGAGCGCTCAACCGAGCAGGGAAGCTGCAAAGATTAAGTCTCACCATAATGTTGTTTTACCTTCTTGGATGCGTTTAAAGGTTGTTGAACCTATAAGGGATCTTTATAAGGATGAAGTGCGAGCGGTTGCTGAAAGGTTAGACCTTCCTCAAGACTTGGTTTGGAGACATCCTTTCCCGGGACCTGGCCTTGCTGTTCGCTGTCTTGGAGAGGTTACTCTGGAGAAACTGGAAATATTAAGAGAGGCAGACGATATCGTGGTGGAAGAAATTAAAGAAGCGGGATTTTACAGGGATTTATGGCAAGCTTTTGCCATCCTCTTACCTGTGAAAAGCGTGGGAGTTATGGGGGATTTCCGAACTTATGATTATATAGTAGCTGTCCGCGCCGTTATTAGTGATGATGCGATGACCGCAGACTGGGCAAAGCTGCCCTACGAATTACTGGAAAAAATTGCAAACAGGATCGTAAATGAAGTAAGAGGAGTAAACCGCGTTCTTTACGACATTACGCAAAAACCACCATCAACCATCGAATTCGAATAAAAAAATTTTCAATTTTTCAAGAAATTACTAGACTTTGAAAGTCACCATAAAATATTTAGATAGAGAAGCATGACCACTTAAACAAGCGAAGTTCAGCCGAGGATCTTATGAATTCTTGAGTTTGAAATTTGATTTACGTTTTGGAGAGTGTTTTTAATGAAATGTGTTATTGTCTATGATACTAAGTTTGGGAATAATAAGCAATTATGTGAAGCTGTAGGCAAAGATTTGGAAAAGGATATGGAGGTCAAATGTTCCTTTGTGGATGAAGCCACAATTGATGATGTTAAATCAGCAGATTTGGTCATAATAGGAGGACCAACACACATTTTGAGGGCTACTAGAAAGATGAGGAAGTTTTTGAAGAAGCTTTCTAAAAATAAGGAAGAGTTTGCTAGCAAAAAAGCGATAGCTTATGGTACTAGGGCCGGTATGGGAAGTGCAGCTAAAAGCATCGAGAAAAATTTGAGAAAAATAGGATTTAACGTTATTGCACCCCCCTTAGACGTTCGTGTGGAAGGTATGAAAGGGCCTCTTTCGGAAGGGGAAATAGAGCGCATGGCGGCGTTCATTAGAGAAGCAATAGCTAAATTATAAACCGTTACAGGTAAAAATAGTATTTTTAGCTTTAATATATCATAATTTTTACAGGGATTCTTTTTTTGATTTTTATTTCGTTTCCTTTTAGTTCGGAAGTATAAGCGTATATTTCCACGCCGTTTTTTGAAGCTTCTCTTAAAGTTTTTCCAAATTTTGTATCAGTTTCATCGTTTGGGGAGAAATATTTTGCGTCAATTCTTTGAACTAAAAATAGGACGCATGCACGGTAACCTTCTTTTTTCGCTTTTATGAGTTCTAAGAGATGTCTGCTTCCTCTTTCCGTTACTGCATCAGGGAATAGCGCTACACCATTATTTACTAAAGTGCAAGATTTTGCTTCGATGATGCAGGGTTTTCCATTGGTTAGGAGGAAATCGAATCTACTACTTCCATAAGCAAATTCGGGTTTTATGCGGGTGTAACCTGAAAATTCCTCTATTTCGTCGTTTTTTAAGGCTTCAAATATCAATTTATTGGGGATTCGGGAGTCTATTGATACGATCATACCCTTATAAAAGACTCCTAAAATATCATAATGGGTCTTTCTTTTAACATCATTAATCTCTTTTAGGATCATCTCGGTTCCTGGAACTAATAGCTCGTGCATTCGCCCAGGATTAGGGAGAAAACAAGAGGTTTCAGAACCATCTATGTTTACTACGGCTAGAAATCGGTTAAGTCTTTTTTTAAAAACGCCTTGAACAAGGTTTCCTTCAATTTTCAACCATCAAACCAGCTTTTAAATCAAGTATTTAGAGGATAAGGGGGGTTGTTTTTTAAATAGGTTCTCGAAAAGAGTTTTAAGGTAATTATTTTTGATCGAGATTTTGGATGAGGATGAGTTTTTTGGAGCGTAGCGTGGCTTTTTGCCCAGGACATGTCACGGGTTTCTTCTCGATACATGATGAGGAAGAGGATTTGCTTAAGAAGGGCTCTCTTGGGGCAGGATTTTCTATCAATCATGGGGTTAAGAGCTGGGTGAGCGAGTTTAAACCAGTAGAAAGTGGGAAAATGGGCGTTAAAATTTTTAGCGGAGGGAGACTTTTTCGGGCTGAAACTTCTAAAACAGCGGCCTTAGAAGTTTTGAAGGAGGTAGGGGTGGGGGCGAGGGTTGTTATATCTCAAGAGATGATGATTCCCCCAGGTTATGGTTTTGGTACAAGTGCTGCAGGGGCGTTGAGTGCTGCTTTTGCTCTTAACGATTTTTTAGGAGATCCTTTGTCACGGGTAGAAGTTTTCCAGTTAGCACATAAAGCTGAAATCGTTAATGGTACCGGGTTGGGAGACGTTATAGGGGTCAGTGTTGGAGGTTTTGAGATTAGGTTAGAACCTGGAGCGCCGGAAGTTGGCGGAATTCTCAATTTTTCAGTGTCTGAACGTGATGTTGTTTGCGTTTATGTTTCAAAGATTAGTAAGAAGGTTCTTTCTAATCCTTTAAAAAAGAGGAAGATAAATGATGCTTGCGAGCCTTTAATAGGTAAACTTTTAGAGAATCTTTCACTGGAGAATTTTTGTAATTTTTCTCGCATGTTCGCGGAAAAAAGCGGTTTGTTACCCAAACCTATTAGGGTTCTTCTTCTTCATGCTTTAGAGCATGGTTATCTTAACTGTTCTCAGGTGATGCTTGGGGGATCTGCTTTCTTTTTCGTAGATGATGTTGAGGAGTTTATTCGTGATATGGATATAGATAGGGAAAAAACCTTTGTAACAAGGGTTGATTTTAAAAGTGTGAGGATTTTGGGCCAAGAGGATTGAGGTGGTTATAGTGGATGATGAGGATTTTCATGTTCCAGAGGATCATCCTAGGGCAGAATCTATAAAGATTAGGGAACAGTTGATTGAAGGGTTTAAGGAAGGTTTTGTGGCCGTTGCAGGTTTAATAGCACATGGCAGGGGGGAAGCTTTTGACTATATTTTAGGGGAGAAAACACATCATTTTGCTGAAAAGGCTGAAAAGGCTGCAGTTGCAACCCTTATTTTAGCTAAAAACCCTGTTATCTCTGTAAACGGGAATGTTGCAGCCCTTGTACCTTACGAAATTGTTCAACTTTCAAAACTTTTAAAAGCAAAACTTGAAGTAAACCTCTTTTACAGGACTAAGAAAAGAGAAGAAGCTATAAAAAAAGTCTTGGAAACAGCAGGAGCGGAAAAGGTTTTAGGCGTTGGAGAATCAGCCTCAGCCACCATCCCCGAACTTTCTCATCCTCGCCGTAAAGTGGACCCCGAAGGCATTTTGATAGCAGATGTTGTGATGGTCCCCTTAGAAGACGGCGACAGAACCATTGCCTTAAGGAAACTTGAAAAACAAGTAATCACGATAGATTTAAACCCCCTAAGCAGGACAGCGCAAGAAGCAAACATAACAATAGTCAACAACATCACGAGAACGATACCTGAAATGATCCAGATCACACAAAACATCATAAACACAAAGAAAAAAAGAGAAGAACTTCAAAAAATCCTAAAAACCTACAACAACAAAGAAATCCTTTCAATGGCGACAAAAACGATAAACGAACACTTAACAAAACTTACAAAAACCTGAACCAAATCAAAAAAAGACTGAAAAACCCCGTTTGACTCTTAACACCTATTATTGATATCATCAACTATTTTTGTCCTATTTTGCATGATTGTTCGTTTTAAGGGGTGCGATTAGTGCTTAAAAAAGTTTTAGAAGAGAGATACTTGGAGGTTTTAGAAAAAGCAAGAGAATACGAACAAAGGGTGAAAAATGGTAAAAGATGGTGTGGTAACGTTGTTTTAATTGTGGTTGATAGTGCCCTTGACTCAATTGGTTTAAACTACTTTAAAATCGTGGTACCCCGCGTAAAGAGGTTTAATGAGCTTTATGTGAAAACAGGAAAGATAGATTCAATAGAGAAATTTTCAAACATATCTCCAAAAGATTCCCGCCTCCTCAACATAATGAAGAATAAACGCTTATGGGATGCTGCAGTAAACATCTGCAAAATACTTAACAAAATTAAAAAAGAGAAAGGATTTAGAAACGATTTCGAAGCTTTAAAATACTGGGCAGAAAAAACAGATTATGAAAACTGGAAAGAAGACCCGATGGGGAGAATAAAGGGAGTAGGGCTCATAACTTTTCAATACCTTCGTATGCAAGCAGGTGTAGACACAACTATGCCTGATAAAATAATTAAACGGGTCATGGAACAAGACTTTGGAATAAAAGTAGAAGATGACATACAAATCATTAAAGAAATAGAAAAAATCTCAAGAGAAACAGGATACTCGCAAATATTTTTGTGCTGGGCGATTTGGTTAAAATACTCAGATGCGCCCAAAACTAAACAATTAAACCTATTGTAAAACTTATTTAGTTTTTTGGTTTTTTATGGTTTTTCTTATATCGACCTTCTTTTAAAAGACCACTTTTGAACAAATATCTATTGATTAAATATGCTGGTAATGTCCACTGTATGAACCAATAAAAAGCCGACACTATAAATGCTACAATAACGCCCGCTGTAATTCTAAAGCCAAAAATATCCTGGACCCAATCAGGTCTCATAAAGGCAAACTCTAAAAAAAACCCAGCAATTAAGAGATAATATACCCATTTTTACTGGTTCAAAAATTTTAAAAAGAAAGATAACACTACCCACAAAACTGAATATGATATAAAATATCACTATTCTTATCACATGCTTTTACTTCAGGAGTAGGAATTTAAATCTCCATAGATAAATTAACCGATAAAGCAAACAAAATAAAAACAAGATAAATTATAAAAATACCCAGAAAAAACCTCTCCAACAACCTAAAAAACAACTATATAAAATAATTCAGCAAATAGACTTGGGCCGAGAGATCTATTAACATTTTTTAGTTTAAATTTGAAACGAACTTAAAGAAAAATTTACATATAATTAGAAAAAATCATCTCTTTTTAAAAAAAAACAAAAACCTGAAAAATAAACAGCGTTTACATCAGGTTTAGATTTAAACAATAATTTTCAGAACCTTATATTTATTCATAAAGTTCTAATATCTTCTTGCTGGTCTATGTTTCTGATAACATTCCTTGCAGTATACAGGCCTTGTGCCGTCAGGTTTAAACGGGACTTCAGCTTCTTCGCCACAATCTGAACATGTTATCGGATACATTTTTCTATCTCTATACATTTATTTTTTCTCCTTGTTTCACCCACATCTTGTGGGGCAATATATAACTAACTTTAGGACTATTTATATTTACGCATTCTAAAATTGACAGAAGTTTGAAATTGTGAATTGGTGAAGTTGAGATGCTTGTATTTTGTCTTGAAGCTATAGAAAACAAAGAGTATAAATAACTCCCATTTTTGCCCAGAATCCCGACTAATGTTAATATTCTGCTTTTTTTAAGAAATTAACGTTATCCAAAGCGATTATTATGTAAAAAACCGCAAAAAGCGGAGGAAAAACTAGAAAACAGAAAAACAAGCAAGGAAAAACAACCCGCAAAAAAAGAGAAAAAAAACATAAAAAGAAACGCTCAACAAGTCCTTAGCGGACTCATATCCGCTACCGAGTTTTTTAAAAAAAAGTTAAAAAAAATCAAAAACAAGTTTTACAATAGGTTTAACAAAACTATGAAAAACCATGAAAACTAAACAGTTTTACAATAGGTTTAACAAATTTCAAAAGAAACAGGGTACTCACAAATATTTTTATGCTGGGCAATATAGCTAAAATACCCAGACGCACCCGAAACTAAGAAGATAAGATCATTTTAAGGGGTCAAAAGGATCGGTAAGAAGTTTATATTCCTTATCAAAGGGCCGTTTTTATTGTTTTTATAGGGTTTCCGTGGAGGCCGAAAACGCCCCAATAGATAGGATTATCAAAACCTTTTTCAAAAACCGTTTTCCTCGCCTCAAAGACCGTTTCATGTAAAGGTTTTCCCTTGAGCAAAGTTTCGTAGAACCTCTCCATAAAGATCGGTCCTATTTCATCAAACATCTCCCAATTCGTAGCAAGAATACTCGAAGCCCCAGCAAGAAGCAAACCCCGGATTAAACCGATAGGTTCGTTCCCTTTCTCCATTTCTCCTATTCCCGTTTCACAAGCGCTTAAAACAAGGAGGGGAGTGCCGGAAAACCTCTCTATCAACAACTTATCTAAGGTCAGCTTTTCGGTTCCTTCAGGTTTGTAGAAGTATAGACAGCTGTTCCAAGGATAGCCTGCGTCAAAGTACCCGTGCCCCGCAAAATGGATTACTGCGGAGTAAAACTTCATCTCCTCAAGAAAATTCTCTTCAGTAGCCTCCTTCTCCCCTAACTTATAGCCTTTAATATCGTGTTTTCCCAAAACCTCCAAAATCTTTTCTACCTCTTCTTCGGCACCTGAAAGATTCAGCTCTGGTATGTTAAAGTTCGGGTTTGACACCAGCAAGAAGCCTTCGCCCCGCTTATCCTTTTTAGTACAACTGTTAACAACGCCAAGAGAGTAGGCTGTGACTGTGGGGAGATTTAAGCTGAGACCTAAGCCGTTGTCAGGGTTTGTGGCTATATCCCAAGGAAAATTATGCAGTTTGCCGTGGGGGATAACTATCAAAAAAGAGTTTTTATCTAAACTGCTCCACAGATCTTTTGAGATGGCTTTTCCAAGCCTTTTAGCGACAGCTAGAAGTAGCTTCTTAGCGTTCTCAATGTTCCCTTCTCTGAGGCATGAACGGAAAGTTTTCATGGCTTCTTCAAGTTTTTTAACAGGTAAAACCCTTTCGTGGAGTTCTGTTTTTTCCCCGTTCCAAGCAAGAATCTTGAACTCTCCTTCCCTCCTTTCATCGTATATGAACTCCCACATAACACCCTTATTCTCCAAAAGCAAGGAGGCATAATCTGGCAAGGGGTTGTATTCCGAGGTGGGTTTGGCAAGCCCCGGATCGCAGCACTTTTTCATGATTTCTGTGCGGAGTTTGCGTAACTGGCTTCCAAGAGCTTCCACCTCGCCAACTGTAGTTCTCTGTGCCTTGGCTTCCCTCTCAACGGTTTTCCTGATCTCTTCTTCTTTTTGAGCGAGTTCCAGCATCAGTTCCTTTTGTTTCTCCAGAAGTTCTTCATGTTCAGGGCATATCTTCTGTTCTGCTTCAAATTCTTCCTCTCCTTTTTTCTCTAATTTGTCAACTATTTCCCGCGCCTTAGAAAGCTCGATGAAACGTAAAGCTTCAAGTAAATGTTTTTCATCCTTACCCCTCTTGAACTCCTCAACTAGAAGGTCGGAAACCGAGGCGTAAACATGTATAAGAGAAGCGCGGTAGCTAGTCCTTATAAGCTCAGAAGAAGCTCCAGAAACCAAGGTTTCAGCAAGATCAATGGATCTCTTGAAATGGTCAAAAGCTTGCTCAAACTCGCCTAAAGACCTGTACAAGCAACCAATATTATTCAAAACAACCTGTAAATCACCACGAGCCCCCATTTCATCGCACATTTTTAACGCTTTTTGATAATGTTCTATGGATTCCCTACCCTTTCCCCAAGCATCATACACTAACCCCATGTTGTTAAGGGTTGCGCCTTCTCCTAGCCTGTCCCCTATCTCCTCAAATATTTTCAACGCTTTTTGATAATATTCTAAGGCTTCCTGAAACCTACCCAAAGCACGATACACTAACCCGATGTTGCCGAGGCTTATGGCTTCTCCTTTTCTGCCCCCTATCTCCTCGCATATTTTAAGAGATTTTTGATAATATTCTAAGGCTTCCTGAAACCTATCCCAGGCATAATACACTAGCCCTATATTGTTAAGGGTTGTGCCTTCTCCTAGCCTGTCCCCTATCTCCTCAAATATTTTCAACGCTTTTTGATAATGTTCTACGGCTTCCTGATACCTGCCCCAAGAATCATAAACCCCCCCGATGTTGTTAAGGGCTATGGCTTCTCCTTTTCTGTCCCCTATCTCCTCGCGTATTTTAAGAGATTTTTGATAATATTCTATGCCTTCCTGATACTTACCCCAAGCATCATACAATAACCCCATGTTGCCGAGGGTTGTACCTTCTCCTGCCCTATCCCCTATCTCCTCGCGTATTTTAAGAGATTTTTGATAATATTCTAAGGCTTTCTGAAACCTACCCCAGGCATAATACACTAACCCTATATTGTTAAGGGTTGTACCTTCTCCTGCCCTGTCCCCGATCTCCTCGCGTATTTTCAGCGCTTTTTGATGATATTCTAAGGCTTCCTGAAACCTACCCCAGGCATAATACACTCCCCCGATGTTATTAAGGGCCACTCCTTTTCCTGCCCTATCCTCTAACTCTTCTTGTATTTTCAGCGCTTTTTGATAATGTTCTAAGGCTTCCTGAAACCTACCCCAGGCATAATACACTTCCCCGATATTGTTAAGGGTTGTACCTTCTCCTGCCCTGTCTTCTATCTCCTGGCGTATTCTAAGAGATTTTTGATGATATTCTAAGGCTTCCTGATACCTACCCAAAGCACGATATACTAACCCGATGTTGTTAAGGGTTGTACCTTCTCCTGCCCTGTCCCCTATCTCCTCGCTTATTTTAAGGGATTTTTGATGATATTCTAAGGCTTCCTGATACCTACCCCAATGACGATACACTGACCCTATGTTGCTAAGGGTCACTCCTTTTCCTGCTATGTCCCCTAACTCCTCGCGTATTTTGAGAGATTTTTGATAATGTTCTAAGGCTTCTTGATACCTACCCAAAGCACGATATACTAACCCGATGTTGTTAAGGGTTGTACCTTCTCCTGCCCTATCTCCTATCTCTTCAAATATTTTAAGGGATTTTTGATAATGTTCTAAGGCTTCCTGATACCTGCCCCAAACACGATATAGTAATCCTATGTTGTTAATGCTCGCTGCTTCTCCTTCCCTGCTTCCTATCTCCTCAGATATTTTAAGAGATTTTTGATAATGTTCTAAGGCTTCCTGAAACCTACCCAAAGCACGATACACTAACCCGATGTTGTTAAGTATGGCGCTAGCATCATCTTTGCTCTCAATTTTAAGAAAAATCTCAACAGATTTTAACCAGAGTTTTATCGCAGTATCAAAATCATAAACATTTAAGGCCTTT
>JAEOSI010000196.1 GCA_016840425.1 Candidatus Wukongarchaeum yapensis | reverse complement strand
AACCATGAGCTACAGGGAAGCAATCCAATTCTTAACCGATTTCGTTGCAGGAAGAAAAGAAAGGTGAACTACCCCCAGCTGTCGCAGGAGATTTTCTCTCTCGCACTCTGAAGCGCTAAAGGGCCTCCTTTCGGAGCAGTGGATTCTGGGGAGGTTTGGGATGTGTTCACGGACGCCCTGCTCTTAAGCATGTAGCCTAAGAGGCTGTTCCCAATGTTGATGAATCCGTTTAAGTCTCGATTATATTCTAACCTGCAATCCTTACCCCTGAAAGATCTTTTCCTGATCTCGGTGTTTAAGCTTCCGCATCTCCAACACAGTTTGGATGTATAGGCTTCGTTTAACGGGATCACTGGAACTTCTTCCCATAAGGCTTTATAGGTTCAAATGTGTTTTATCTTATAGGATGGCATTGTATGTATTTTTCGGTTGTTTTTTCCCCATCTTGTTTCCCCTTTAACTCTTGAGTGTCTAACTTTTTTAAGGTCTCCGAGGACTATTATAGGTTCGTACCCTAATCTCTTGAGTGTCTAACTTTTTTAAGGTCTCCGAGGACTATTATAGGTTCGTACCCTAATCTCTTGAGGATCTTAGCTCTATCCACTATTTTCGTTGTGGTTTTATGTAGGATGTCGTTTACTTTTCTTTTTTCCTTGTTTTCTACATGTTTTTTAATCCAGTTAGTCGCGTGCTTTATCTTCTTTCGACCTGCCAGCTTCTTAAGGTTGTTGTAATGCGCTTTAACACTCCTCACATTCCTTCCCAGAAACTGGGCATTTTTCCGCTTTTTCCCTTGATCCCCTAACTCTACAGAGACCAGAGGATTTGATTCTCCGATATCACAAGCTATTACGACAGCTTCATCAGTCAATTCTGGTTTAGGAACTTCCAAATCTTTTTGAACAGTTATATGGATGTAGAACTCTCCATTCCTCTTGAAAAGTTTGGATTCACCGATTTCCATGTCCGATTCTATCGGGCAGTGAGGCTTAACGGCAACCCATACACCGCTCTCTTACCTTTAACTGGAATCTTTGCCCAATACTCAGCAATCTTCGTGTCCTGCAGTTCCACCTTCAAAAGGTCTTTGCTAATCGATATAGGATACTCCTTGTTAGGTTTAATCTTTTTGTAGAACCGTTTAGCTTGCTGTTTGTTAGCCGAGTATAGTTCCACGGTTTCACCGCGCAGAAAACGTTGAAGATTATCATATTCTTCTTCAAGAATTTTTTGTTTAACCTTAGTTAAATGCACAATTTTTGCTTTGATTGTCTTCTTAACCTTCAAAGGCCACAGACCTCAACATTTAATAGTTCAAATTCTATTTAAGCCCACCACAATTCATCCTTTCCCCCCTCTTGTGCAGAGTCTTCTTGCGTCTTGCGAAGATAAAAATTAAAAAGTTCAATAAAAACCGTTGCATTTTTTCTCCCTTTGCCTTTTTATATCCCCAATTTTCCCTCAAAATAAGCTTTAGGCTTATTTTTTTCCTCACCCATTTTTCTAAAGGTTCAATAAAAAATCTTTAGAGGGGGTTTTCCTTGTTTTCAAGTCAAGGATTTTTTATCCTTAACTTTTTTACCTTGTTTTAACAAAATATATTGTAAGGTAGTGTTTTTTATGACTCGGTATCAGTATAATGACTGGTTTATCCAAAAGTTGGCTGAACTTTTTGAGGGAGTTCTTACCGCGGATCCTAGTCAAACAAACGAAGCTTTGGCAGAGATTCAGAGAGGTTACGATTGGGCAGATGACGTCCATCCAGAGCTTATAAATATCTCTATAAAATTCATCACTTTAATAAAGTTATATCAAAAGCTTCAGCTTACTCAACAGCCGATAAAACCCTTAACTACTACGTCGGCTACTCCCAACTGGTTAACCTCAGTTCACCCGATAGAAACTATCGATTTCTCAGAACTGGAAGAAAAACTTGCAAAAAGAAGAAAGATGTTAGAAGAAACCACAGGTACTACTTAAATCCTCTAAAAAACCTAGAAATAAAACAATTAGCTTAGATTTAATTCCGTTTTTCTAATTTTTAGGAAAAAGAAGTTCAAACATTTATAGGCTCGATCCTTTATTTATTAACGCTTATTAAACACCTTTTTGCATAGAATAAAATTTATAGACTTATAGAACACCATTATAAGTAATGTAAGGATGGGGTGTTTTTTAAATAAGAAAAGCTTTTTTAAGTTTTTAATAGGTTTATTATCCTTTAGCAAACTAAATTTACGTTCATTTTTTGTGGAGCGAATTGTTTATGAGTAAAAATAAAGAAGAGGGAACGGAAAATTTTGAAAAATCAAGCTCCTCTGAGGAAAAACCTAAAGTTGGCGGCGCTGAAAGTGCTCCTAGTAGCGATCTTAATTTTTTAGTTCAAAAGCTTGAGAACAATGAAAAGCTTGTGCAGAAAGTTCTTGGGAATATAAAGACTCTCGGCGATAAAATTAAAGATTTATCCTCTCCTTTAGAACAACAGGAAAAGATTTTTGACCGAATAGATTCTTTAGAATCACGTATAGCGGCTTATGAAGAAAAAATTGCAGAAATCACAGGAGAGGGAGTAGGAAAAGTTGAAAATCTCTTTGGAAAATTTGATGAAACTTTAACATCCCGCCTTGAAACTTCAAAAGATGAGATTGTAGAAAAGATAGGTAAAGATCTAAGCTTAAAGCCCGAGGATGTTAAAGCAGGAATCGAAGAAGTCATTGTTTCAAGCATTACGGGAAAAATAAAAAGCGATATGTCTCAAGCTGTAGAAGGGCTTTCAGAAACTCTTACCGCGAAAATGCTTGATGAAACAAATAAACAGCTTGCCCCTGTAGGGGAGAAAATCGCAGTTATTTCGGAGGATATGGACGCTGTAAAATCTGCTCTTAGTGGTCTCGAAAGTTTACAAGAACCGTTAGGAGTCCTAACAGAGAAAATTTCTGAAGTTGAATCTCGTGTAGGAGATTTTTCATCCTTATTTGAAAATGGTATTAAGGAGATGCTTTCAACAGCAAATTCCTTTAATGGATCTCTTTCTGAAGTTAAAAGTTCAATATTTTCTGAAATGGATGAGCTAAAAAATGATGTCAAAAGCATTAAGTTAGCCTACTTTGAAAAATTAGAAGATATTCTAGAGATATCAAGCTCCATTAAAGAATTTCAAGAAACAATATCTAAGCTTGATGTGGAGAATATAAGTGAAAAAATCGTGGAAAAAGTTAAATATTCTCTTGAATCTCTAATCGAGGAGCAAAAAGCTTTAAAAGAAGAATTTGTAACAAAAATAACTTACGTCGAGGAAGAATTAAGTAAAGGCATAGACGCCGAATTAGTAAAACAGGCTATCATAGAAACCGTCGAGAATTCTTTAAAGGAAAGCGAAAAAATACAGGAAAAAATGCAGTCAAGCATCGCTGAAGCCTTTGAAAAACAAGCAAACCTAGCAACAAGATTTGCAAAAGAGCTTGATGATCTAACCCACACAATAGAAGATCTTAAAACAGAACATGCCGCAGCCCACTCCGACCTAGCGGAGAAACTCAAAAGCTTAAAAGAAGCCTTTAGAAAATTGATAGAAGTACTTAAAAAACAAGGCCTTCTATAATATTAAAGACGGAAGTTCCCGCCTAAGCCCACATAAATATCCTCAATTTCGTTTAATATTTCATGATTTACGTTAACTTTTTAAACATGTACCTGTCTAAGTTTTGAGCGTTTACCGTTATCTTTAATTAATTATAATTTCCAATATCTGAGGGTTCTTATTTGCCTAAGAAAAAAGCCGACAAGCTTACCTTATCCTCTAGTTCAGGTTCCGAACATGAATTTAAGATCGAGATCGGTCCGCCCCATTTAACACGATACGAGCGAGCAAGGACAATAGGGGCTAGGGCGCTTCAATTAGCTTTTGGAGCCCCCGCCTTAATCGAGCTAGATGATGAAACAATCGACACAATTTTAATTTCTAAAAAAGAAGTTGAGAGGGGGGCTTTACC
>JAEOSI010000033.1 GCA_016840425.1 Candidatus Wukongarchaeum yapensis | reverse complement strand
TGATTTTGATGCTATAAAAATTAAGGAGGATGATACGAAGTTTATTTTCACGGTAGAAGGGTTAGGGTGTATATCTCCAGAAAGTATTGTAAGACAAGCTGCTCAAATACTTATTAAAAAATCTCAAGAGTTAGAAGAACAGATGAAGACGATGAGCGCGTAAAAATTTTTAGTGTTACGTTAGCTCTGTTTTTTTCTTTTTTTTATATTTTGTTGCGAAACTTTTAAGTATTTGACCTATTTCGCTTAATATGCTTGCTTTAAAAACGTGTTTAGATTTATAAAACGGTTATAGGGAAATGATTAAATAAAACCAGGTAAAATTTTGTGATATTTATTGAGTATTAGTTGCGTTTGAGATTGTCTTTTTGAAGTTTAAGGTGGATATTTAAGGATTTCTTAGGGGTGTAAATATGACAAAATCTACGGGTCCGACTGATCCTACTGTTATTGCTTTGCTTTCGGAGCTTAGAAGGCGTGCTCGGGGTGATAGGAAAGTTTGGAAGGCGTTATATCGTTGTTTATCAAAGCCTAGAAGACTGAGGCCTGTGGTTAATTTATCCAAGGTAAACAGGCATTGCAAGGATGGAGATTTAGTGGTGGTGCCGGGTAAGGTGCTTTCTTCGGGGTATATAAATTGTAAGGTGAGAGTTGCAGCGTTATCATTTTCTGAGAGGGCTGTTGAGAAAATTAGGACTGTTGGCGGGGAATGTATGACTATCGAGGAGTTATTAGAGATAAACCCTGAGGGAAAAGGTATCAAAATAATGGTTTAATTGATGGGAGGATAGAAAGATGGAAGAAACTGTGGAAGAAGTAACGATAATTGATGGCGAAAATGCGGTTTTAGGGCGGTTGGCAAGCAAGGTGGCTAAAAGGTTGTTATGTGGCGAGAGAATAGTGATAGTTAATGCTGAAAAAGTTGTAGTGTCAGGAGATCCTGCAAAAGTTATAGAGATTTATAGAGGAAAACATCAAAAACGTACGTTAACAAATCCTAGGAGAGGGCCTTTTTGGCCAAAACAACCGGATCGTTTTGTTAAAAGGGCGATACGGGGTATGCTTCCGAGATATAAGATGAGGGGGAGAGAAGCTTATAAAAGATTAAGGGTTTACATAGGTGTTCCCGAGGAATATGTAGATAAGAAAGAGGTTTTTGAAAAAATTTCTGAAGCAGAGGCAATAAAACTCAAATGTAAAAGAACGAGTGTAAAAAGGATAGCTGAGGAGCTGGGATGGAAGAATCCAAGTAAGTTGATTAGAGGTGGATTTTATTAAAAAATTAATGAAAAGAATTAATGAGAGGAGAAAATATGAAAATTGTTGTTAATAGTATGAAGCGTAAGACATCTATTGCAAGGGCAGTCGTAAAAGAGGGGAAAGGAAGGGTTAGGGTAAATAGGGTGTCTATAGAGATTTATGAGCCTAAGATAGCGCGTTTGAAAATATTGGATCCGTTGAGATTAGCGGCGGATGTTGTCAAAAACCTAGATATCTCGGTTAAAGTGAAAGGAGGAGGATGGGTAAGTCAAGCTGAAGCTGCAAGAATGGCGGTTGCTTCAGGACTTGTTAAATTTACAGAAAGCGAAGAACTTAGACGGAAATTTATAGATGAAGACCGATATATGCTAGCAGGAGATCCACGAAGAACAGAGCCTAAAAAGTGGGGAGGAAGAAGCGCAAGGGCAAAGGTTCAAAAAAGCTATCGGTAAACACCACAAAAAGGGATTTATAAACATAATATAGGCTCGTCATTATAAAATTGTAATTTTTGAAACCTATTTTAGGGATGAAGGTTTGGTAATGGGAACTTGGCCATTTTATATTGTAGATGTGTTTGCTGAAGAGAAATATGCGGGAAACCAGTTAGCGGTTTTTAGAGACACAAAAGGGCTTTCAGATCGCGAAATGCAGGTAATTGCGAAAGAGATGAATTACTCGGAGACGACTTTTATTTTGTCGGATGAAGAAAGAGAAGGGGGGTTTGATGTTCGTATTTTCACGCCTGAGAAAGAAGTACCTTTTGCAGGTCATCCGACACTAGGGACCGCTTATGTGATTCAAAGAGAGATCGTAAGATCACGTGTCGAAAAAATCTTGTTGAATCTTAAAGTGGGGCAAATTCCAGTTATGTTCGATTGTATTGGTGAACAAGTGGATGTGTTATGGATGAGGCAAATACATCCGACATTTGGCGATACCATTGATCCTGGTTTAATTTCAGAAGTATTGCGATTGGAAAAGGATGATATCGATGTTAGATTTCCAGTGCAAGAAGTTTCGACAGGATTGCCTTTTATTATCGTGCCTTTGAAGACTTTGAACACTATTAAACGGAGTAAAACTAATAGAGATAAATATTTTGAACTGATTAAGGAGAGGGAAGCTAAAGCAATTCTCATCTTCGGCCCTGAAACATATTCTGAAAAAAATGATTTGAATGTTAGAGTATTTGCAGACTATTATGGCGTTCCTGAAGACCCGGCAACAGGTAGTGGAAATGGCTGTTTAGCGGGTTATTTAGCACACCACCAGTATTTCGGAGAAGACCTCGTCGACATTAAAGTTGAACAAGGGTATGAAATTGGAAGACCTTCGTTGCTTCTTTTGAGAGCAGAAGAGAGGGAAGGGAAAATTCATGTGTTTGTAGGGGGAAGAGTTGTAATGATTGCCAAAGGCGAATTTTTATGATGTTCCCCCATAGGGGCATGTTTAATAGATATATAAAAAAAGTAGGGAGGGTAGTTTTTGGTTTATTCGTGGGATATAAATTTGAATTTGTCGCTGAGGTATTTTGGCCAATAGTTGTATCCCTTAAGACAGCGGTATATAGCAGGTACCAAGATTAGGCGTACGAAGCTTGCGTCTATGATTACCGCTACGAAGAGGGCGAAGCCGAATTCGCGCATCATTAAAAGGTTGCTGAGCATTAGTGATCCGAAGGCTGCTGCCATGATGGCTGCGGCGGATGTTATTACTATCCCTGTTTTGTCTACGCCGTAAACCATGGATTCTAATTCTTCTCTGCCTCGGTCGTATTCTTCGCGTACTCTTGAAAGTAGGAAAATGTTGTAATCTGTCCCTAAGCCCATGAGTACGAGGAAGATCATTATTTCGAGGAAGAAGATTACTGGTTGGTCTTGGAGGGTTTGAAAGACTAGGGTTACTATTCCTATTGTCATGGCTACGCTTAGAAGTATGGTTAGGATTTGTTTTACTGATAGGGTTATGCTGCCCAGTAAAATGATTAGGATTAGTAATATTGCGATTATGAGAACTATTTGCATGGTTTCGAACTCTTCAAAGACTTTTCTACTGCCGTCGGACATTTCTGCAGTGGGACCGCCTACGAGGATTTCAAAGTTTTCAAGACCGTTTTCATTTTGTTTAACTTCTTCAATGCTGTTTCTTAGGTTGTCTATAGCGTCCATTCCATCGTTTGAGTAGGGATCATAAGCAAGGACTACGATGTATTTTGCTGTATCGTGATCTGCGCTTACATACTGGTTAAGGATTGCTGTTTTGTCTTCTTGGGGAAGATGTGAAAAAACGGTGTAGTTTAAGGGTTGTCCTTCTGGGGCTGTAAACCCGTAGACAAAGCTTGTGTCGGATGATGCGTTTAGTTTGTACCATATGGTTTCTGCTTTTTCATAGTTTTCTTCTTCTGTTAGGTTGCCGTTTATTTGGAGTACGACTGTTGTTGGGAGGATTTTTCCTGCAGACCATTCGTCTGTTAAAACGTTAAATCCTTGGATACTTTCTAGGTCTTCGGGCATCATTTCGAAAAAGTCATGGGATGGGTCAAAGAGTACCATTTGGTATATGAGTGGCGAGCATATGACTAGGCTTGCTATGAGTACTGCTGGTGCGTGTCTCATTACCCATCGGGTTCTTCTTCCTAGAATGCCGAGTTGATTTTCATCATGGTTTTTTATCTCTTCTGCTGTGATTTTTCTGGGCCAGAAAACTTTTATGCCTAAGAGCATGAAGAGGGCAGGTATAAAGGTTAAGGAAGCAAGGGTTCCAAGGATTACACCAATGGCTAATGTCAATCCCATTCCACGTAGAAATGTCATGTCGCTTATCATAAAACTTCCAAAAGCCACAGCTATTGTGATGCCTGAACTTACAATCGTTTTTCCTGTACGTTCAACAACGATGGTTACTGCTTCTTCTTTTGAAGCGCCTTTCATCAACTCTTCTTTAAAGCGTGAAAGGAAAAATAAACAATAGTCAGCTCCTATGCCCATGACTATCACAGTGAGAAAGTGTAGAGCTTCGTAAGGTATATCGGTTATATTTTCTGCTATGAACCATAGAACTCCTCGTGTTGCTATTATTGCTATTCCTATAGAGATTAGGGGGAGAAGGGGAGAAACAGCGCTTCTAAAGATGGCTATTAAAACGATAGCTACAAGGATTATAGTGATTGTATCTATACGTTGAAGGTCTTCTTGTGAGGCTTCCCGTGTATCTGTGCTCATAGCTGCTGCACCAGTTACATAGGTAGTCAAATCATCGATCATGTCAGGGGGGACAAGAGAGGGGTCTTTTTGAAGCCCTTCTGCTTCGCTACGAATGTCTCTAACAAGATCATAGGCTTTATCATCATCGTCTGGAACTTTAAGATATACCATTAGCAGGTAGGTGTGGTTTGTTGCAAATTGAGGGTCGCTTGGGTTAAAAATGGTACTTTCAACAATCTCATTATTTTCAACATACGATTTTAAGGCGAACGTGTAATCATAAAGAGCGGATATGGTGTGATTATCGTTTACGTGTACTATTATGATCATGCTTCCTCCTTCGTTTCCAGGAAATTCTGATTCGATTATTTCACTGGCTTGAACGCTTTCTAGCCCTTCATAGCCGCCTTCCTCTTCGTAAAGGAGAACGTCGGCTAATCTTTGTGATGCCATAAATCCAAATATTCCAATGGCTAGCCAGATGAGAATTACTGCTTTGTAGTTTTTTACGACTAACTTACTGATTCGTGGAAATACGCGCATTTTCGTAAACACCTTTCAAAATAACCGTATTCTTAATTGGTTGAGATAAACTCGTGTCTTCCAAATTAAAGTTTAGAAGAACAAGGAGTAAAATATGTGATAATACTCTATCTCTATAAAAATATATATTTTATTTGTAACGCGATGAGGGGCTTTTTTTATATCATCTAGTCACTAAATACGGGATTTAGTATTTTAGCCCAAAATATGCTAATTTAGTACGGGTTCTTATGAAGAATATTTTTTGTCATTGTAAGAGTTACAAGTGTGGTTTTTTAACTCAATTTTTTAACTAAACAAATTGGTGGGTGAGGTGGGATTTGAACCCACGACCACCAGCTTACCCGAATCCTATTATTTTTTAAAAATAGGGAGTGGAAGATGGATTTCCCGAGGCTGGCATCATACCAATCTAGACTACTCACCCACTAGCGTCATGGAGGGTAGGGGTTGTAAAGCCGCCGGAGGGATTCGAACCCTCGACCCTCTGCTTTCTTTTTTCGTTGTGGTTTTATACAAGGCAGATGCTCTAACCAACTGAGCTACGGCGGCATTTGTATGAAAAGTTTTAGAGGTGTATGAAAAACTTTAATGAAAATGCTTAAATCTTTTGCCACCTTTGGTGTTTAAAAGGTTTTATATTTTTTCGATTTATTTTTTGTTTTTGCAGGTGGGTATTTTTGGTTTCTCATTATACTGTGTATACGATTTTAGTGTTGATAGGGATTTTGACGGCTTTACTTTTGCTCATATTTCATTCTGAGTTTGAAATTGAAGAAGAGGTGGAGGAAAGGGAAAAAGAATAAATGTAAGTTTTATTTTTTGGGGGGTTTTTTCTGCGATGAGGGATCCTTATGGGCGTGATGTTTATGATTTGAGGATACAGGTTACTGGGCGTTGTAATCAAAACTGTATTTATTGTCATTCTGAGGGTTATTCTTCTGGTTGTGCGAGGGAGTCTTTCCGAGATTTGTTGGGTGTTGGGGATATTCGGAGCGTTGTTGAGGCTGCTAGTGAGTGTGGGATTAGGAGGGTGAAAATTACGGGAGGGGAGCCGTTGCTTAGGGAGGATTTGGTGGATGTTGTTTGGGCGATTTCTTCGACTGATGGTATTGAAGATATTTCGATGACGACTAATGCGACGCTTTTTTCTGATAAAATTGTTGAAGCTTTGCATGAAGGTGGTTTGAAGCGTGCTAATGTTAGTTTGGATAGTCTTCGGGAAGAGGTTTATGAGAAGATTACCCGATCGAAGAGGTTTGAGGCAGCTGTGAATGGTTTGATTATGTGTGCTGAGGTTTTTTCACTTGTTAAGATTAATATGGTTCTTCTTAAGGGGTTAAATGATGGGGAAATTTGGGATATGTTTGATTTTGCGCGGAATCATGGTGTGGTACTTCAGTTGATCGAGCTTGTTGATGCTAATAAAGGAGGGGATGTTTTTGGGGAATTTAGGGTTGATATGGATGAAGTGGAGGGGGGTTTGAGGGAGAAGGCGGTTGGTTATTATCTTAGGGAGATGCAGGGTAGGCCTAAATATTATTTTAAGGATGGGGGGGTTATAGAGGTTGTTCGTCCGATGCATAATTCTGTTTTTTGCGCTAAATGTCCTAGGATTCGTTTAACTTGGGATGGCAAACTTAAACCCTGTCTTATGACAAACGATGTTATTGATGTATCAACTGCTTTAAAAAATGGGGCGAGTAAATCTGAGCTAAAAAAGCTTTTAGAGGTCTGTATTGCGGCTAGGAAGCCGTTTTTCTCTCTCACCGTGGTCTAATTTTTAAAAATAGTCGTGTATATTATTAGATATTGAGAGTTTATTGTTTTAATGGTGGTGGCGTTTTTTGACTGATCCTGATTTGGAGGAAAAAATAAGGAAGATTTGTGAGAAAACTGGGAAGTCTAAGGATGAGGTTTGGGAGTTGATTTTGGAGAAAAGGAAGGAACTTAATGAGTTAGTTTCTGAGGATGGTGCTGCCCATATTGTCGCTCAAGAGTTGGGTGTAGATATACTGGGAAGTGTTTCTGAAAGTTTAAAAATGGGAGATTTGGTGCCTGGTTTAAGTAATATAACTGTTGAAGCACGTATTATGAAAATTTATGCGCCTGTATATTTTGCGAGGTCTGATGGGGGATTGGGGGTTGTTGCTAATATTTTATTGGCGGATAATTCTGGGAAAGCAGTTTTGGTTTTGTGGAATGAGCAGGTTAGGAGGATAGAAGGTTTTGAGAGAGGGGATATAGTGAGGGTAGTTTCGGGGGTGACTAGGGAGGGCAGAGAGGGGGTTTTGGAGATACATTTGGGTAGTTCGGGGAGTATTGAGCATAATCCTGAAGATGTCGATGTGTCTAAGTTTCCTGAGCCGGGTAGGGGTTATAGGGTTGTGGATTTAGATCCTGGTATGCGGGATATTGATACTGTGGGCAAGGTTACTGAAATAGGCAAGGTTGCAAGTTATACTAAGAAGGACGGTTCTATGGGGCGAGTTGCTTCGATTAGGATAGGGGATGAGACGGGGATTGTTAGGGTAACTTTTTGGGATGAGCGTGTTGATGAAATTTTCGATTTTAAGGAAGGAGATACTGTTTTAATCGAGGGGGGTTATACGCGTAGTGGTTTAGGAGATTCTACTGAGATTCATGTGGGTAAGAGGACTAGGGTTAGCAAAACGGATAAAATAGTTTTGGGGAGAATAGTTGAAGCGCCTGAAACTTTTATGGGGGTTGGTCGGGTAAAGGTTTGTGATTTGAAAGAGGGGATGAATGGGGTGGAATTGAAATTTAAAGTGTTAAAAAGAGGAGATGAAAGAGTTTTTCATAGGAAAGATGGAAGTTCAGGTCAAGTTCTTAGTACGCTTGTTGGTGATGATACAGGGATTATTAAGGCGACTGTTTGGGGGGATAAGATAGGGGAATTTAATGTTGGAGAGGGGGATGTTGTTGTTTTGAAAGGTGCTTATGTGAGGGAGGGGTTTATGGGTTTGGAGGTTCGTGTGGGGGGTCGGTGTGAGATAGAGGTTGTTTCTGAGGATTTGGATGTAGAGCCGTTGAGAATGGTTAAGATAGGAGAGATTGGAACTACAGCAGAGGATGTGAATCTTATCGGTAGGGTGGTGGAAATTTTCGATGTAAGGGAGTTTGTTAGGGCAGATGGTTCGGAGGGAAAGGTTTTCAGTTTAAAAATTGGCGATGAGACAGGGGTTGCTAGATTAGTGGCTTGGGGGGACTGGGTGGATAAGTTATTGGATATGAAAGAAGGCGACATATTGGAGGTAAGCCACGGGTATATGAAAGCAGGGGCCATGATGGTTGAGGTTCATTTGGGAGATTTTAGCGAAATTAAACGGTTAAGTGAGGGAGAAGGAGGCGAGATACCTGGGCTTGAAGAGCTTATTAGTGAAAAAGAGGAGAGTAGGGAGATGGAGAGGGGTTCTATAGCGGAATTGTCTGAGGGGGTTCTCGGCGAAATAAGAGGCACCTTAATTAGAGTTTTTGATAGGAGTCCTGTATATCTAGCGTGTGATCAGTGTTTTAAAAAAGTTGAAGAGGAAGAGCAAGGAGGATTTGTTTGCAGAGAACATGGAAAAGTTCTTGATCCAAATCCAAGAATGCTATTTGCAGTAGTTTTAGATGATGGAAAAGGTAGAATACGGGCTATTTTTACGGGAGATGTTGGTGAGAAGCTTTTAGGGATAACCGCAAAAGAAGCAAATGAAAGTATTAAAAGGTCACAGTCATATGAAAACTTTTTGGATATTATGCAGTCTTTTCTCGGAAAAGAGTTCATACTTAGAGGACGCGTAAAAAAGAACAAACAAACGGAAGAGTTAGAATTTTTCATTATAGAGTATGAGGAAGCAAATGCCAAAGATGAAATAAACCGGTTTTTAGAAAAATTGGATCGCCCTTAAAAACTTAAGTAAAAGTAAAAGGTTTTAAAGCCAAAATTTTTATTTGATTTTTTATTTTTAATATTTTTAGGGGGCATGAATGATGATTCTGACCCCTCTGAATTCTATTGATGAAGGGGATCTTGAGTTCCGACTTGCCCCCTCCCAAAAGCACAAATTTAATAAAATAATTCTTTTATTTATACTTTATTTATTTTATTTTTCTTGGAGGCTAGGGTTATGGAAAAGGAGTTAACAAAAAAACGGGTTTATCTTTTTGAGGAAGGTGATGGTACCAATAAGAAATTGTTAGGAGGTAAGGGGGCTGGTTTAGCTACTATGACTCAGTTGGCTTTGCCTGTACCTCCTGGTTTTACCATAACTACTGAGGTTTGTAAAGAATATAATAATAAAGCGCTTCCTGAAGGGTTGATGAATGAAGTTAGGAGTGCTATGAATAAGGTTGAAGAAAAGCTTGGTAGACTTTTTGGAGATGCGGAGAATCCTTTATTGGTTTCTGTGAGGAGTGGTGCTGCTATTTCTATGCCTGGAATGATGGATACTATATTGAATTTGGGTCTTAATGATGAAACTGTTATGGGTTTGTTTAAGCAGACTAAGGATGAAAGATTTACTTACGATGTTTATCGTCGTTTTGTTATGATGTTTGGAGATGTGGCTTTAAGCATTAAGAGAGAGAAGTTTGATGAGATTTTTGAAAAGTATAAAGACGAAGTTGGGGTTAAGTATGATCATGAAATGCCTGTAGCTGTTTTGAAAAAGGTTGTTAAGGAGTTTAAAGAGCTGTGTGAGAGGGAGACGGGGCGACCGTTTCCTGAGGATCCTTGGGAACAGTTGGAAACCGCGATTAAGACTGTTTTTGAAAGTTGGGATAATCCTAGAGCTATAGCTTATCGGAATTATCATAAGATCAGCCATGATTTAGGAACTGCTGTAAACGTTCAAGCCATGGTTTTTGGTAATATGGGTAACGATAGTGCTAGCGGCGTAGTTTTTACACGTAATCCAGCTTCTGGCGAGGATGAATTTTTTGGAGAATATTTGCCTAAAGCACAAGGAGAAGACGTAGTGGCAGGTGTCAGAACTCCGAAACCAGTAAGTGCATTATCAAGTGATATGCCCAGAGTTTATGAACAACTAGTTAATGCAAGTAAGATTTTAGAAAAGCACTATAAAGACGTTCAAGATATAGAGTTTACAGTTGAGCGAAGCGAGTTTTACATATTACAGACAAGGAGTGGTAAGCGTACTGGAAAAGCAGCTATAAAAATTGCACACGATCTCCATCAGGAGCGAATAATAACTAAAGAAGAAGCAATTATGCGAGTAACTCCTGAGGATATTGAAAACTGTATTTTTCCTGCGATACCGTGGGAAGATGAGGAAAAGGCTCGGTATATGGATGGTGATCAAACGTTAACGGCTACTTATTTGGGTAAAGGGTTGCCTGCAGGGCCTGGTGCTGCGGTGGGCATGGTTGCTTTTGACGCGGATACTGCTGAAAGGATGTCGAAGGAAAAAGGGTTACCTACTATTTTGGTAGCTCCTGAAACGTCTCCAGATGATTTCCATGGTATGGCAGCTTCGAAAGGAATTTTGACTATGAGAGGAGGAATGACTTCTCATGCTGCATTGGTTGCACGTCAAATAGGGAAGAGATGTATCGTGGGAGCTGAAGCGTCTGGTATGAAGTTAACAAAAAAAGGGGGACAAAAAGTTCTTGTTTCTGAGAACGGTATAGAGGTTTTTGAGCGGGACTGGATAACTTTAGACGGTTTTACTGGTAAAGTATACGTGGGAGAGCTGCCTATTTTTGTTCCTGAAGAACTTCCGAAAGAGTTAGTAGTGCTTTTGGAGTGGTGTGACGAGGTAGCCGAGATTGGAGTTAAGGCGAATGCAGATATTCCAGAGCAGATAAGGAATGCCATGAATTACGGGGCTACTGGTGTGGGATTATGTAGGACTGAGCATATGTTTTTTGGGCCAGATAGGTTGCCGATAGTTCAAAGAATGATCTTGGCTGAAAATGAGGAGGAACGGGTTAAGGCGGTAATGGAGCTTTTGCCCTTTCAAAGGGAAGATTTTAAGGGGAATTTTGAGGAGACGGGGGATAAGCCTTTGATTGTTAGGCTGATTGATCCGCCGCTTCATGAGTTTTTGCCAAGTGAGATTGATTTGGTTACTGAGATCTATGAAGCGAAACTTGAAGGTAAAACGGATGAAGAATTGAGAGATAAGTTGGTTATGCTTGAAAAGGTTCGGGCTCTTAAAGAGTTTAATCCGATGCTTGGATTTCGGGGAGTAAGGCTTTGTTTGTTTTATCCTGAGATCATAGAGATGCAGGCGAGGGCGATTTTTGAGGCGGTTATAGAGCATGTAAAAGCGGGTAAAAAGGTTTTTCCTGAAGTTATGGTACCTTTGGTAGGCATGGTCAAAGAATTTGCGATGGCAAAAGAGATCGTTGATAGGATCGCTAAGGAGGTTATGGAGGAGCAAGGTGTGGAGTTTGAATATCTCGTAGGTACTATGATTGAGGTTCCAAGGGCTGCACTTACTGCTGGTGAAATAGTGGAAGCTGGGGCAAAATTCTTCTCTTTTGGAACGAATGATTTACACCAAATGACCATGGGATTTAGTAGGGACGATGTTGGGAAATTTTTGCCTTTCTATATTAAAAAGGGGATTCTCAAAGCAGATCCTTTTGTCACGATAGAGAAGGATGGTGTAGGTCGACTAATGAAGATGTGTGTTGATGAAGGAAGGGCTGCCGATCCGAAGCTTGAGGTAGGAATTTGCGGTGAACAAGGAGGCGATCCTGAAAGTATAGAGCTCTGTTACCAAGTTGGACTAGATTATGTTAGCTGTTCACCGTTCAGGGTTCCTGTTGCAAGATTGGCAGCAGCTCATGCAACACTAAAAAACAAGAAAAACTAAAAAACTCTTTTATATTTTCTTTTATTAAAGAAAAAACGCTAGATGATTAGATTTGAACGATCTACAAGTTAGGCTTAAGATAAAGGCTGCCAAAGCGGTCATAAAATATGTAAAAGATGGTATGGTTTTGGGGGTAGGAAGTGGCACGACGATAACCTATTTTATAGAAGAGTTAGGGAAGTTGGTAAGTAAAGATAATTTGGAGATTCTAGCGGTTCCATCTTCATATGATACTAAGTTTAAACTCGTAGAAAAAGGGGTAAAAATAACTACGTTGAAGGAACATCCAAATTTGGATTTGGCAGTGGATGGAGCAGATGAGATAGATCCGGATCTGAACCTTATAAAAGGAGGAGGAGGTTGCTTATTTTTAGAAAAAATAGTTGCAGACGCTGCAAAAGAGTTTATAGTTATTGCAGATGAAAGTAAGTTAGTAGGACGATTAGGAGAGAAAAATCCAATACCTGTTGAAGTACATCCTTTTGCCTTGGGCCATGTAGTTAAGAGAATAGAAAGTATTGACGGGAAACCAGTGTTAAGGGTTGCAAATACGGGAAAAGTTGGCCCTGTAATAACAGATAATGGTAACTTTATAGTGGATGTGAAGTTTCATAAGATAAAGGATCCGAAAAGCTTGGAGAAAGAATTAAACATGATACCCGGCGTTATTGAAAATGGACTTTTCATCGGGATGGCAAGCCGCGCGCTAATTACAACGCCTCAAAAAGTACTTATAAAAACTCAAAAATAGAGTCCTATGGTTTAAATTCCATAAATAACTACTTTTTTTAGATTTTTTTATTCTCATTCTGTTTCCATAAAGCCTTTTAATCGTTTTAGCGCTTTTAGCATTTCTGATCTTAATTCTGCTATGCTTGTTGATTTTGCAAACATTTTTTCGCTTTTCTCTGCTTCAGTCACTATTTCTTCTTCTTTAAGCTCGGGAGGGGGGGATATAGGCGAGGGTTCTTCTATTTCTGGTTTTTCTTCTTCGATTATTTCTTCTTCAACTTCGGCACGTTCAACAACTTCTTCTGCTGATGGGATCTCTTCTTCTTGAGGAGGGGAGGGAGTTGTTTCTGGTGTTAATTCTTCTTCAATAGTTGAAAGTTCTTCTATTCCTTCAATCAATGTTTCTGGTTCACTTATTTCTGTTATTTCACCTTCTTCACCGGGAGCGATTGTTTTTAATGGTTCCATGAAACCTAGGCGCACTTTATCAAATTCCTCTTCTAATTTGCGAATTTCTGCCGCTCCTAAACGTTTCTGGAGCTCCTCTTCCAGTTCTTGAATTCTTTTGGTATATATATTTTTCATTTCTTCGTATACATCACTACTTATTTCACCATTTTTATATACCTGCTCTACCGCGATTATACCTGTGTTTATCGCATGTTTTTCTACGTTTAAAACAGAGATAATTTCTTTTGATTCTGCTTTTAATGAGGATATGGTTTTGAGAGGAGGACCTACTTTTTCAACTTTTTCAGGAAGTTCTCTTCCGGTGTAGCTGGGTATCAGTAAAAACCGTGTTACGGCGACAAAAATGACGATTGCGATTAGAAGGGTCCATAAAAATAGTTTAATTAATAAAAATTCGGTATCTTCACCTCCGGTAGGAGGCAAATAGTCCTTTACAATGCTTTCAAAGAATACCATTTTACTCTCCTACTTTAACGATTTTTAGATGTTATAGTTTGTAGGGATGAAAAATTCTTCATTAACCTTTGGTTCATTTTATTATTAAAACCTTATCGGTTTAATTTATGTGGAGAACGATAAAAATGCTCTCATTTGAATGATTTTAAGCCGGGGAGATTGGGGTTTTAAGTTAGGTGGTGTACTTCTTTGTAGATTAGGGGAGATTAAATATCTTTCCCTAATATATCTTAGTAGATTTGCATTAGAAGTCGGTTTTAGAATTTATTTCTATGGTATTCGGTTGGGAATTAGAAGATTCAGACATTTGAGAGGCGTATATTTTGTCTGCTGTCGCAGTTAAAAAATTATCAGGTAAAAAGAGACAGGAACAGATGAATCAGGGCCGTTTTTTTGTTAAAATCGCTTTATTGGGTGATGGGGGAGTAGGTAAAAGTACGTTGTTGAAAGCTTTTACTGATCAAACGTTGAATAGTGGATATGAGATGACCTTAGGTATTGATTTTGCGATTAAAAAGATTAAAGTTGACTCACAAAAGATAATTTTGTCTTTGTGGGATTTTGGAGGTCAAAAACAGTTTTGGTCTATTGCTGAAACATTTCTTACTGGTACTATGGGCATAGCTTATGTGTATGATGTGGCCAATCCTTTGTCCCTTTTTGAGCTAAATAAATGGATTGAAAAAGCAAGAGAGTTCTTTATTTTGAAAGGGCAAAAAAGCCCTTACGAGTTGCTTGTCGGAACAAAAATTGATTTTGAGAATAAGGTCGATGAAGAAACTTTGAGGGATTTTATGGATCAGTTTTCTTTGAAGGAGCATATGCTTTG
>JAEOSI010000195.1 GCA_016840425.1 Candidatus Wukongarchaeum yapensis | reverse complement strand
TATTAGATTAAAAATTCAACGCCCAGCAAAAACCAAGTAACCCAAAAAAAACAAATTAACTAAAAACGATCTAAGTTAAAAACATATAGGTTACAAAAAAACAAAACCATTTACTAAAGAACTTAAATATAAGCTATAACCACTCAATGAACACGGTAAAACAAGAATATTCAAATTATTCATTTTTCCTCCAGAGAAGCCTTTACCTCTTTCTGAGCTTGTTTTTCTAAATATTCAGAGCATATAGTATGTAATTTATACAGGGTACATCAAGCATTCGTCAATTTACAACGTTTACCATCAGAGTAAGGGCAGCATCCACTTTTTATCCCGATCAGGTGAAGGAGCCCTTTGGGAGACAAACCAAAAAGCATGACAAGGGAAACTATAAGACCGATAATTGAAACGAATCCGATTATATCAACGATTACATGCTCTAGATTCACACTTTTTATTAGCAGTATACGTATAATCAAGATAAACATAACAGCTAAGAATCATTAAAATAAAGAAATACATCATAAGAAAAAGACATTTAAAAGACATTTTAACGGGCTTTGATTTCGATATGGTTAGGCGATTAAAAACCTTTTGTAAATGTTCACGTCTTATGAGCAATGAAATAAAGATTAGGTAAAGGATAATTAATCTGCCAAAATGGAAAACCGGTGAAGGAAAGCATAAAGTTCCATTTTTTCATCAAAACCACAAACTAGAAACTTTACAAAAGCAAAAGATTTAGTTTTTATATAAGTATTCTTTTTTTACGTGATAAATTTTGTTTGACAAAATATTTTAAACGTCTCTTAATTATTCTAAAAAGTTAATAATTTCTTGTTGGAGTGTATATCATAAGCAATATATGGAAAGAATATTACCCTTCATCAACTTCCTTTATATATTTGGATGTTAGTTTGAAATTTATGAAAATTTCAAAAACTTTATTTAGCTCTAATATCTTTGGGAATATACTTTTTAATTGTTGAATGCCTTGTTTTTAAATAACGGGGTTTGCTGACGATGAAAATGGGAAAAAACGTCGAAACAGATGGTGTGTTCGTCGGGGCAGAAACTGGAGTCAAAAAGAGTAAGATGAGGACTCTAAAAGACCTAATTTATGTCCCTGAAAGCGTTTGGTGCAAAAGTAACTGGATATTTTTCGGTCTAGGGGGACTGGGAATAATGATCTGGCTATTCATTCCAAAAACCCCAGAATCCGAAATGACACCCAACACATACTCCCCCAATCTAACAATATGGCTTCAAGACAAAATAGGAGTCGAAGGACCCTTTGCATGGTTCGCCTCAATTTACTACATCTTTTTAATGATGACAGGCATTGCATTTCTTTTTATCGTAGCCTATTTTGCCCCAAGGGGCGAAAAAGGCAGAATGAGCTGGATGTATGCCGTCGCCATACTAGTAGGAGGCGTCACCGACATGATGATCTATCTCATATTTCCCGTCGCCCCACCCATAAGGGTTGAAGAAAATTTGGACGCAGGCGTGGTCGAGATTAGAAAGAGCGTGCTACCTTGGAGCGACAACCTTATAACCTTGAAATATTGCGCTTTCCCGAGCGGACACATATTCTACGCCCTAGTAGGCTATTTCATGTGCAGAGAAGAGAATTTCAAAAAAATGGGCTACTTTTTCCTGATTAATGCTTCTATTTTCTCGTTTATTATTTTGTATTTAGGTGAGCACTTTTGGTTTGACATTGTCGGTTCTATTATCCTAGCACTAGCAGCTTTCTATCCTATGCTATGGATAATTGACAAAAAATACGGACACCAATGGATATCAAAGAGAACATCAACAGAGACAGAAAGCTTATCAAAGGATTGATAATTGGAGTGAGTTTTTTTTCATCCTCGTAGGTAGTTTAGGGTTTTTGCGAGGGTGTCGAAGTGTGTTCTGAATTCTATTTCTTTTTCTTCGTTTTCGAAGAGTGTTTGGGTGAAGGTGGCTCGTCCGTTTCTATCTAGCATAACTTCGATTTCTGCGAGGGGAGCGTTGTTGACTATTGCTTTTAATTGGAGTTTTTCTGAGTCTTCATATTTTTCTATTGCTTTTTGGGTTACAAGAGCTTCGGGATAGGTTTTGATAAGGGATAGGACGGTACTGCCTTCGAGGATGTTTAATCTTATTTTTCCTAGGGCTTTTTCTTTTTCTAAAGTTTTTCTTTCCCTCTCTTTTTCCTGTGTTATCCTATACATTTCTACGGCAGACTCACCTTCGGGTAGCATAGTTTCTAGTTTCATCATTGTTTCTCCGATATGGCTTTCTAACATTTTTCCGGCGGCAGAAAATTCCACTGTTGCGAAGACATGGGGTCGTTCTTCCTCCGTGTATACTATTGAATAAGCATCTTTGTGTTCCATTTCGCTTTGAAAAGTTTTTTCAAGCTGTTTAAACTCTTCCTGAACCTTTTCATCATCTAAACGATCTTCTTCTATCATTATACGAGGAAACTGTGCGCCAATTTTACAAGAATCTACCTGTAAACCATATCTTGCTATGCTTGCACTTTCTCTACCCGCAAGAGACCGCTGAATAAAACTTGTTTCTCTCCCAGTCCAAGTAAAGATTTTCTCGTTGAGTTCATCAATAATTATGATACTTTTATCACTTACCAGATTTTCTTTGTTTGGTTTTACGAACTCCTTCGTCCCGTTAGGGTTTAAAACAACCATGGATACATACTTTTTAACAGGCGTCTTTGTGGTTTTGATAGTGAAACCTTCTACCCTTAATGTTTCTTCAAGGCGAGGCGGTTTTTCCTCAACTTCTATTTCAACTTCTGGGACAACTTTTTGAAACTCCTCTTCCGGGATTTGAGGGACAGCTTCAAGTTCTTCCTCAGTCAAGGGGGGTTCTAAACCTATTTCCTCTACTTCTTCTAACTCCTCTTTCTTTTTTATGGGGGTGGGAGGTTTAGCGACAACTTGCGCTTCCTCTTTTATTACGCTATACCCATTTCTGGGTTCACATTCTAGGTCGAAAGTTTGATCAAGTCTCATCATTGTTTCCATAAGAGTTTTGTCTTCTTGTTTCTCGTCTATTTCCTCTTCAAAGATTTCGTACAGGGTAAGACCTGAACCAATCTTTACATGTTCGGTTATCGGTAAACCTGATTTCTTAATGCTTTTGCTCTGTCTTGAGACTATAGATCTTTGAATACGGCGCGTATCTCTACCGATCCATACAAAAATCTCTTTAGATTGCTCGTTAACAAGAATGATGGTTCGGTCACTTTTCAAATTACTTCTATCCAAATTTAGAAACTCTAGAGAACCATTAGCTGAACAGTTGACCATAGCAACATATTCTTCTTTAGTAATCGTTTCTTCTTTAGTAGTCGTCTTTCTTTTATCGCTCTTTGTTTTAGAACTCTTTTTTTTCCTACCACGTTTGGTAGACATGTGCTTTCACACTCACTCCAACCATCAATCAAAACAGAGGTTTATCAACGTTTTTTGGGGAAAACAAATTACTATGAAAATAATGGAAAACTTAACCAAGAACAAAATTATGAATTGATAAAACCCATTAACGTTGAATAAACCTTATACCTAAAATAAACACAAACAAACAAAAATCAATGTGCTTTTTTTTAATAAAACTAAACATAAGGGAAAAAACTTCTTTAATTCATTATCTTTCATTATACTTTTCTATTAGTGGGTTAAATATTTTATCAAAATTTTTTCCCCTTTTTCTTTCTATTATAATTTGTTCTAATAAAATTTAGGCATTAAGGGTTTTAACACGATTATAAACCGTTTTAAAATAATCTTTAAAAACATAGCATGTTTCGAAAGGCAAAAAGGGCATAAAAACGTTATAAGGGGATTCTTTGCTGAAGAAGTACAAAATTAAGGCTTTAAAACTATAAACAGTTGAAAATGTAAGAGTCTATTATTTTATGTAGTTAGGATTTTTTTGTTAGGGATTTACATTTTTGATAGCTCGGTCTTTTAGAAGGTGAACTATATACCATCCAAGCGCTATTACGTAAAGTATTGAT
>JAEOSI010000194.1 GCA_016840425.1 Candidatus Wukongarchaeum yapensis | reverse complement strand
CTGATCATCAGTGATTAATTCTACTGCACTGGTGAACTCTAGAACTGGTATTTCTTTATTTAAAACTTCATCTTTAAGAGTCCGCACAATCTCTAGACCAGTATAATCCCTAGCAGAATGCATCCTTTTTCTGGAAGCTCCGCCCCCAGATAAGGTAAACATGGTTCCCTCGGCGTCTCTGCGATACTCTACTCCCAATTCTTCATGCCATTTCATTATAGGCGCACCATCCATCGCTAACGCTCTTACAAGCTCGGGATTATTGGTAAAATGTCCACCGCCTATAATGTCAAGGTAATGAAGTAAGGGACTGTCATTAGGTTTGTCTGCTGCCTGTACTCCTCCCTGTGACATTATAGAATTTGAGTCTCCCAGTCTTAGTTTTTGTATTATTAGTATGTTTTCTGCAGGGATGCCACTGTAATGCGCCCAGAGAGCAGCGGTCATTCCTCCTCCTCCCCCGCCAATTATAAGGATTTCTGTATCAAAATCAACGTGGGATAAATCAATATCTTTTGGATTTACTAAGGGGTGCGCCTCAAGTAAATCTACAACTTCATGAGGCATTAAGTCACCTTTGTTTGGTCCAAATCTTAAAGGTCGTTTTTCTTTTTTCTTGTAATCAGGATGGTGTTTTTGGAGTAGTTCCGCCCTCTCTTCAAGACTCATAAGTTTTAATGTTTCTTTTGATCTTTTATCTCGTGTTTTTTCCACAGCTTCGATCGACTCTCGCATATACCGCGGGTATCCCTTTACGATTTCTAGTTTGCTCATTTTTCTATATCCCTCTTCGTGTACCTTTCTTTAAGAACATCTAAGCTCGCTTCCATAAGATTTTTCATCTCTTCATCAAACTTGCCCTCTTCTACCTCCTTTACTCTGTCATCAACATGCTTTGCTCGAGGCATAACGTACTTCCCATACAATCTTCTGGCAAGCTGAGCCACATTATATGGCACGATCGATGTAGGACATCTCATTGCGCATAGACCGCATCCAATACAGTCAAAAGAAAGTCTAGATACTTCTTCTAAGTCTCCTCTGAGGGCAGCTTGGACATAATCCATTACTTCTAAATCTTGTGGGCATGCTTTAGTGCAGGTATTGCAACTAACGCATTTTGCGATCTCAGGATAATACTCCAAAAGCACATTTACTGACGGGCTTAGTTTTTCCACATCATAAACTGGTTTATTAGCTGGTGTAAATGGAAGCTGGGTTAGGTACATTCCATCTTCAACAGTCTTTTGACAGGCTAACGCTACCCTTAATTTATAATCACCTTCAATTCTGTAGACTGTGGCACAAGATCCACAGAAACCCCCTCGACAACCAGCTCCTCTTATAAATCTATAACCTGCATATTCCATAGCCTTCATAATTGTAAGACCAAAAGGAACTTTATATTCCCGTCCCATTATGTATACTCGGACTTTCCCTTCGTCCACATCACTTTTACTCATGTCTACACCCCATCCAAATCTTCATACAAGCAGATTCTGAGGACATACTAACGACTGTTATAAATTTTTCTAGTAAAGATTTTTAGCTTTAAGTAACGGTTTTGGGTTCTTGTAGTAAAGGTCTAGGTCAAGACCAAAAAATTTTTTTTCTAAGTCAAAAGCTATTGCCATAAGTTGGGTATAATATACAATTGGTATTTCTTTAAGATCACGATACAGCTCTTTTGCTTCTTTTTGTCTACTATCTAAATTAAAAGTGCAAAGAGGGCAGCATGTAGCTATGATTTCTGCTCCATTTTCTATTGGGTATCTCAAATTATCGTATGTTAGTTTGGCAACTATTGATTTCTTATCAACGGTGTGATAACTACCGCAGCATTGCACCTTACAGGGGTTATCAACAACATCAGCACCTAAAACTTCAAGAAGTTTCTCTAAAATTGTAGGATTTTCTGGATCATCTATCCCAATCTCTCGGGGTCTCAACAATAGACAGCCATAGTATGGTGCCACTTTCAAACCCTTCAGAGGCTTTTTTACTTCTTTAGCTATTTTTTCGTATCCTACTTCCTTCAATAATTCTAAAAAAGAGAGAACCTTCACTCCGCCCTCATATTCCTCCTCTCTATCCATGAAAGTGTTGATTTTGGTCAGCTTCTCTTTATCTTTAACGAATAAATTAGCCTCCTTAAGCGTATGGTAACACATAGAGCAGAGAGTAACTAAACGATATTCATTTTCGACTATTCCACTTTTGTTCATCTCTTGGACACGTATAAGATTCCTTATCGGAGCAACATGACGCATTAAATCGTCGTTCACAAGGGAAGGAAATACACCGCAACAGTTCCATCTAGGTAGTTCCACCATTTCGATGCCCAATTTACTTGCGACTGCCATAGCTGAAACTTCGCAATTTTTCGCAGTGGTCTTCATAGCGCACCCAGGAAAATATGGTATTCTCATTATTCTCTCACTTCTACGCTGTTGTTTTACGTAAGTTACTTATCAAAGCAATTGGTGGGATTTTTTTTAGTTCCTCTTTTGAGACATTTTTTAAATCAATGTAATCTTGGTCTCTTCTTAGTTTTATTTGTCTCAAAGCTTCCATGATTTTTGTAATGTTAATTTCGCGTGGGCACCTAGCAAAACAACTAAAACATGTACTGCAAATCCAAAACGTGTTTGACGAAAGAATTTTTTCTATTAATCCTAACTGAGTTAGTCTAATGACTTGTGTTGGTGAAAGATCCATAGCGAATCTTAGAGGACAAGAACCGCTACACAAACCGCATTGGTAGCAAGAAAGAACGTTTTCACCACTTATGTTTTTAACTTTCTCCGCAAGTTCCATTGTGAACTCACTTTGGTTTTTGGAAGTAAGTGTAAGAGTAAAAATAGTGTTTAAACTTATCGCTTTTTCTACAGAAATTCATTAACTAATAAAAACTCTGGAATATTTAACTCAGTCTGCAGATATTGGTAGTTATCTAATTATCCAGTTAACACGCGAAGCAATTAAAGCGTTTATCAATGTACAAAGAAAAGATTTTATACCCGATTACTAAGGTTTAACTTCCAACAATTGCTGGTGAAAATAAGTGACAAGTGAAGATGAACCACGTATTGGCGTTTTTATTTGTCATTGTGGCGGTAATATAAGCGATACAGTGGACGTGGAGAAGGTAAAGGACACTGTAGCACAATTTGAAGATGTCAAAATAGCTGAAACAAATAGGTATGCTTGCAGTACTGCAGGGCAAGAAAGGATTAAAAGTTGGATAAAGGAACAAGGAGTTAACCGAGTAATAGTGGCTTCATGTTCACCAAAGTTGCATCTAGAAACATTTAGACAAGCTGTATCCGAGGCTGGTTTGAACCCCTATCTTTTTGAGATGGTAAATATTAGAGAACAAAACAGCTGGGTTCATGATAATGTAGATCAAACCACAGTTAAAGCAATCGACCTTATTCGAGGCGCAGTCAACCGCGCTAAATACCTTGAAGAACTACATCCTGTTACGACCAAAATAAAGAAGAGCGTCCTTGTCGTTGGGGGAGGCATAGCAGGGATTCAAGCATCTCTCGAAATGGCAGATAAGGGCTACCAAGTATATCTGGTAGAACGTAGCCCAAGCATAGGAGGCCATATGGCCCAATTAGGAGAGACGTTCCCAACGCTTGATTGTTCATATTGTATTCTTGCACCTAGAATGGTTAGTGCAGGTCAACATAAAAAAATAAAACTCATCACCATGGCAGAGCCCATTGCGCTAAAAGGGACTCCTGGAAATTACGTTGTATCTGTTAAAGTAAGGCCACGATATGTAGATGAAGCTAAATGCACTGGCTGCAATGAATGTGCTAAAGTTTGCCCAATAAAGCTTCCAAACGAATTTGAAGAAGGCTTACTCCAACGGAAGGCTATTTACATTCCGTTCCCACAAGCGGTTCCTCGCGTTTACGCTATTGACCAAGAACATTGTCTATATCTCACTAAGGGAGTTTGTAGACTTTGCGAAAAGGTTTGTACGGGCAAAGCAATAGATTTTGACCAAAAAGAAAAAGTCATCGAG
>JAEOSI010000193.1 GCA_016840425.1 Candidatus Wukongarchaeum yapensis | reverse complement strand
TAGATGAGCCAGCTGATATTACTTATGAGGAAGGTGAAACTGGTTACAGTATTACTTGGAAACCGAGGGATGCTAATCCTCACATGTATAATGTTACGATGGACGGCGTTCTTGTGCCTGGATATAGCGGTGTTTGGGATGGCAATGATATCACACTTAACCTTGATGATCTTAGCCTCACTGTTGGAACATACATCTTTGTTTGTAGTGTTAACGACACTAATGGTAATAGTGTGAGTGACGAGGTAACCGTTACTGTAACTGCGCCTGAAGAAGTATCGGAATTTTCATACGGATACGCATTTATAGCGTTAGTAGCATTGCCTCTAATCGCCCTCATAACATACAGAAAAACCAAGAAACTAAGAACATAAACTTAAACTTTCCCTCCAAAACCCCTTTTTTTATTTTTCTGCTGTTTTCCGCGGTTAAATGTTAAGTTAGAAACTTTTTTCTAAGGGTTTTTTTCCATTCTTCTGAAGTTTTAGTTTTCTAAGATTCTTTTTGTTGGCATATTGTTTTTATATTATGATGTTATAACTTTTTGCTCGGGCTTCCCGATTTAAAATCAGTTTTAAGAGATGCTGGTGCTTTTATGCGAGTTTCTCGTGCGTTGATCAGCGTGTCTTTTAAGGAAGGCGTAGTAGAGTTTGCAACAAAGCTTTCCGAGATGGGAGTTGAAATCCTTGCCACGGGAAAAACCGCAAAGTTGCTAAAAAGCGCTGGTGTTAACGTTCTAGAGGTTTCAGATGTTACAGGTTTTCCAGAGTTGTTGGATGGGCGTGTTAAAACACTTCACCCCAAGATACACGCAGGGATCCTCGCTAACAGAAAAAAGGAAGAACACGTAAAAGAGTTAGAAAAACACGCCATAAAACCCATAAACATGGTAGTGGTCAACCTGTATCCTTTTGAGGAAACTATAAAAAAAGAAAATGTTTCCTTAGAAGAAGCTGTTGAGAACATAGATATTGGTGGTCCTAGCCTTCTTAGGGCTGGGGCGAAAAATTTTGAAAACGTCGCAGTCATAGTAAATCCCGAGAAATACGATGAGATAATCAATGAATTAGAGGAAAATAACGGGGAAATAAGCCTGAAAACAAGGAAAACCTTAGCTGCGGAAGCCTTCACCCACACAGCCTTTTACGACGCAATAATCCACCATTATCTAATAAAAGAGTTTAACTTGCTCACTGACTTCCCAGAAACACTCATTTTTCCCCTTAAAAAACTACAAGATTTAAGGTACGGTGAAAACCCTCACCAAAAAGCCGCCTTCTATAAAGATGTAAACGCGTTAAATCTGAGTGTTAGTGATGCAAAACAGCTCCAAGGAAAAGAGTTGTCCTTTAACAACATGGTTGACTTAGATGCAGCCTTAGGCGTTGTTAAAGAGTTTGAAAACCCCACAGCTGTAATAATAAAACACAGAAATCCTTGCGGGGTAGCCGTAAGCAACACCCTCCTGGACGCTTATATTAAAGCTCATGCAACAGATCCTATGTCAGCTTTTGGCTGCGTAATCAGTCTAAACAGGGAAGTAAACGAAGAATTGGCAGAAAAAATCACCTCGACCTTCGTAGAATGCGTAATAGCCCCAGGATACACAAGAACTGCCTTAGAAATATTCAAGAAAAAGCCAAACCTTCGCCTATTAGAACTCAAAACCTTCAGCCAACCATCCTTTAACAGTGAAGAAAAAAGTTGTAAGAACATTACTGGAGGAATGCTTCTACAAACCAAGGATAAGAAACGGTTAAACCCAAACGATCTCAAGATAGTTACGGAAATAGCTCCAACAAAAGAACAGATCTCCGCTTTACTCTTTGCATGGACTGTTGTAAAACACGTAAAATCAAACGCCATAGTGTTAGCAAAAAACACTCAAACAGTGGGCATAGGAGCAGGGCAAATGAGCCGTGTAGATGCCGCCATGATAGCGATAAGAAAAGCAGGCGAGCAATCCCGAGACTCCGTCCTAGCTTCCGACGCTTTCTTCCCCTTCAGAGACGGCATAGACGAAGCAGCAAAAGGAGGAATCACTGCAATAATCCAGCCAGGAGGATCAATAAGAGACCAAGAAGTAATCGACGCGGCAAACGAATACAAAATACCCATGGTATTCACAGGCATAAGATGTTTCAAACACTAACACCCATCAGTAAAACCGAATTAACTTAAGAAACCTTAAAATTCTAACCCAAAAGAGTAGGCATCGCGTTAAAGAACGTCAGCGAAAAATACACCAGCAGAACCTGTCCTGCCTGCGGTGATAGGAAGAAGAAAAACCGCGCAAAAAGAGGAAGTTTTAAGTGTAGCAAATGCGGTTACAAAAACCACCCCGACTTGATCGGGGCCGTAAATATCCTTAAAACGTATCAGTAAGGATCGTTGGAAAACACTCCTAACTGTAATCCCCGCGTGAACTCGGGCAACGTGGCCAAATGGGACACAACCCGTTTGACATGTACGGAAACCCCGTCCGTAAGGGCGGAGTAGTTCACTTTCCTATGTCTTAATTATTCAATATCCTTTTTTGGATCATATACTCGAGCATACAGAGTTTCGAAAGCAAAATCCAATTTCTCGTCTTCATCCTGCAGTAGCGGATCTCTTTGTATTCTTTCAGAATTGAGGATCTTCTCGAACATTTTGTCTAATTGTTCTCTTGTGAGTGATGTAGTTCTCGCCAGCCGATTTAGCCATATTTCAATGTGCGGAGGATACTTTGTTTTTCTTTCTTCCTTCCATCCAGATCCTGAATTTTTTAATGAGTTTGGACTCATGGTTTTTTTCATTTTATCAATCCTACTATCATAGATTTTAAAGATATAACTTCATATAAAATTTTGCTTGATGTTATAATTAATATCATAATTAAAGTGAAAGTTGTTAGAAAGTTAAATATAAAGTTTTTCCTAACTTATAAGGCAAAATGTTAAAAATGGTTGCGTTTATGGCATACTTGTTTTCCTCGTGGCGGTGTAAATGCTTTGACTGATCTTTTAGAAAGGGCGATATTTATTGTTGTTGACGCTTTAAGCCCAAAGTCTATTACTCCGCAAAATACGCCCCACCTTTTTAACTTGATTAAAAAAGGTTTATATGTTAAGGATTGCCGAACAGTTTTTCCATCAATAACTCTACCATGCATCTCTTCCTTAGTCACAGGAACTTACCCCGAAAAACACGGCATCATAGGCGATTTTTACGACAAAAAACTTGGCAAAAAAATCGAGTTGTTAAGGTCAGAGCGATGGGATAAAGATTTCTTGGATATAGAGACCATTTTTGACCATGCAAAGAAAAAAGGGTTAAAATCTTGCGCTATTACAGGTTACGCAGTAGGTTCTATTTGCGGAAAAGGCGCAGATATTCTCATAGACCCTGTTCAAGTAAGATATTATGATTATAGGATTGTTCCTTGGAGTGAAGAGGTCTTAACCCCCTTACCTGGATGGATTAAGGAGCGTTTAAAAGGCAAATACGAGCCCTATGAAACCGAAGATGGCGACGACCTTGGAGGACTAAAACTAAACACCAACTTCTTAGAATGCCCAGAAAAATGGATAATTGAAACTGCAATAAAAGCTCTTAAAGAAGAAAAACCGGAAATAATGATGCTCCACCTCCCATCCCTAGACTTAATGCAGCATATTTACGGATTCAACTCCCCAGAAACACTTAAAGCCCTTAACGACGTCGACACCCAGATAACACGCCTATACACATGGCTTAAAGAAAACAACCTCCTAAAGGAAACCCTCTTCATAATAACTGCAGACCACGGCGCATCAGAAGTCCACAACTACGTAGACCTAGACGCAGAACTAAAAGCCGATGGAGAAGTAGGAGACAAAACGATAGTGATTCCCAACGGCACCTCCTACTTCCTATGGATAAAAAAAGACGCAGACAAAGAAAAAACCAAAGAAGCCATCCTAAAAAAACTAAGATCAATGCACCAAGCCTTTGACGTAATCGCAACAAAAGAAGAAGACGCCCAACGCTACCACCTACCAAAAGACATAATAGGCGAAATATTCACAAG
>JAEOSI010000192.1 GCA_016840425.1 Candidatus Wukongarchaeum yapensis | reverse complement strand
GGAGGTTATGGCATCCTATCCTGATGATTCCTGGAGATATCCTGTTTTCAAGGTTTTCTTCAAAACTTTTATGGCTTTTTTCTCCTTGTTTTCAAACTCTTTTTTCAGACCTTCTATCATAGTGTCTCCCTTTATCCCTAACCCAACTTGGTCATTATAGGCTCGGACATATTTTAAGGCAATTTTTTCATCTTTTCTGATGTCTTTTTTGAGATCTATTTCTTCTAAGGATAGGGTAGATTCATAATATTTTTCGTAAAATTCCTCTTCTTTTCTCCTCTTTTCCTTTCTTTTCTTTTCCTCTTTTTTCTCCTCCTCAACTTTTTTAACGCTTTCAGGTTCAGGTTTTATCTCAAGCAATATCGGTTTTTCTTTCGGGATGGTTGGTTTTCCCACAACAGTAATAAGCCCTAACTTTAAAACTTTAAGAACTGCGCTGTGCGCCCTCATTATATCGCCCAAAGAATTAGTAGCGACTTGGATAAGTTTCTCCAGAGGAAACTTTCCAAGTTTATCTGTTAAGGCACGTCCGGTCATCAAAACCTTCTTAACATCATCTCTCACCTTAAGCTTATCAATCTCCCCATAACTCAAAGAAACCGCGACAATATCCTGAAGCGAAGTTATAGGAATTAACCCGAAAATCCGCATAACTTCTCCGTCAAGGTCAAGCCTCGTTTCCGGGATACCGCATCCAGAAAAGAAGGATTTCCCATACTTTTCCTCAACAACTCCCCGATACTTTTCCTCAACAACCCTTGCGAAAAGAATTAACTTTTCCTCTAAACGAGGACTAGGCCTATCAGTAAGGATTAGAACACAATAAAACTCGCCAGTATAAACAAAATAATGTGGATGATTCGGATAAACTTTCATAGTTTCAAGAGTAGCACCACTAACATCCTTTGCAATATCTTTAATAGCTGTAAACAAACCGCTCACCAAATCCTTATCCGCCAAACTTCCCTCAGTGATAACCTCAGAAGGTGTTTGATCATACAAAGCAAAAACTTCCCAAACCACCATGATCCTATGAATCTTCTGCCTATCAAGCCACTCCTGACTACGAGCATAATAGTTCCGCGCCACAGCAATAGAACCAAAAGCTCCCAAAATCAAAAGAACAATATAAAGAAGATAATCACGAAGCTGATCAACAAAACCTTCTTGCGAAATCACCTGATTTTTAATATGAAGAACAACTTCTTCTTGACCTAAAGCCCCATACTCGCTATTATACACTTGAATAACTAGGACAAAATCGCCAGCATCAAGAGAAGCTGTATAATAAGTAATATTATGCCACCCATTCTCCACATAATGGCACTCAAAGAAAGTTCCATTGACAGTTCCATTGATCATCACATTATTCGCACTCAAATTTTTCTCCCCATAATAAAACCTAAAAAGGATTGACACTTTATCCCCGTAAGTAGTATTATACTCCTCAAGGTCAAAATCAATAATCGCCCTTGGGGAATTACATATAACAAAAGCGTTAGGATGCGCATCATTATCTATAAGAGTAACAATAATAGTATTCCCATATTTTACCGCATTTCCAGGATTCGCACTATCTACACTCCAATTCGAAGGGATAGAAGTTATGTTAACCCCCCGATCCAAATAAACAGTATCACTCCTATTACTCACAGGTCCAAGGCTGTAATTAAGATTCCAAACAACAGAACTATTAACAACCTTATGAGGAGAAGAAGAAACAGAAAAATTTCTCATAAACAAAGCAGTCCAATTCTTCTGAAAAACCACCGAAGTATTAGTCGTAAAAACAAAAACACTCGGAGAAGAATAAAAAGAGACACTATTATTCTCCCCAACAACCTCACCGTTAACCCTCATATCAACCTGATCAGCAGAAGAATAGGTGGCGTTTTGAGCCCAATCAGAACTCGTTTTTAGAACCCTTAAAAGTAGCGTTAAATCGTACTGAAATCCTGATGTTATTTCATCTATAAAGTTTCCTCCAGGTGACAACTTTAAGCATAATTGATTGTCGTCTGTTCCGTCAGTTGATTCTTGACTATAATGCCAAGCGAATAATCCTGTTTCATCTGATGTGAACTCGTCACAATCAAGGATGAGATAGTAATATTGGTTGGGGGTAAGATTGACACCAGTTACAGGGAAAGTATGCCACTTATCACTTTCGTATCCTGAATTCAAAGATCCACTACTCCACAAAGCACTAGAATCAGGATCAGTTAATTGATTTTTTATTCTGAAGTATGCGTTTGCTACAGAGGATGAGGAGAGGCCTAAAAAGTGTACACTAAAAGCAGTTAAATTTGCATAATTAGGAACGCTAAAATTACATGCAATTTCTGCATTACATTGTCCACCAAAATAACCGGCTTCTAAATGATCGGCTTCATCCTCCTCAATACTTTTCCAATCTTCTGTAGCATTCATATTTCTTACAAAAATAGTAATATTTCCTTGTAAGTTGAAGTCTTGGGGCGGTGTAACTGTGAAGTTTGTTTTTCTATCAGTATTTGAGAAGGAGTTTTGTGTTGTGTAAGTTTCCGTCGTGGTGTTTGTTCCTGTTACGTATTCTGTTGCGTTAAATGAAGCACCGCCGTTGTTGGCATAGGTTGGTATTGCTCCGTTTACGGACTGAACTCCCGCGAAGAACATCCCAACAAGAAGCATGGAGGAGAATAACGCGGTTACAAGCATTCCTCGTGAATGGTTTCTCCTTCTTTTAAACCTAACTCGGTTCCTGACTTTTATCGTGATTAATATTATGCCTAATAATATTGAAGCTTCTATTGCTTCAAAAGAGTGCATAATGGTCACATCGCAGACCTGAGCATATTTATCCTGTCATGCATTATCAAGCTTATGCATTTTATTAATTAATTGATCGGTTAATCGCTTAGCTTTATGGTTTTTGAGCATGTGCACATGATTAATTATCTTGCATGGCATACTTTTACTTATTCGAGGGGAAGTCCCTTTCCAACAGAGAGGGGATGAGGACCGAACCATATATATTTTGTCTTTCTTATATTACATATAAAGCCTGACTTGGAGCATCTATGCAAAACAAGTCGTTGTAACCGGGCAATCAGGCTCCACTATTCAATCAACAAACTATTTCATACACGGGTAGACTGTTTAGTTAGGAGAATGAATTGGGGGAAGTCCTATATAAAACTATTTCATACGCGGGTAGACTGTTTAGTTAGGAGAATGAATTGGGGGAAGTCCTATATAAATTGTGTCGTTATCTCCTGACCCTGAATCATCCCATTTAAACCAGTCATAAAAGCCATCATCAGTACTTAAGGTAATTGTATCTCTGAGGATGCATGTGTAATCTCCTTTAGGTAGGGTAAAAGGATACAGTTTTAGGAAAATTTAAAATCGATTAAAGAGTAAGGGGTTGAGGTAAGGAGGTTTTTTGGGAATTGTCGAGTTTACAGGGAAAAATTGTGCTTTATAAGACGCCTACTTGTACTCGTTGTCCTCATGCTAAAAAACTTATTGGAAAGATCCTAAAAGAGTATAATCATGAATATTCAGAAGTTGTAGTGGAGCGGGATGTAGAGCAGGATACTGATGCGAGAACAGATCTCATAATGGAGGGATTCCTCTCCACGCCCGTGGTTCGTGTCAGGGAAATTTTGCTTGGACCGGATGAGTGTATAAAAGAAGAAATTTTAAGAACAAACATCGAAAAACTTTTCGCCTAAATATAAAGATCTTTGCCCCTTTTTTCTATCAAGGATGTTTTTCTTGTGTTTTTCTTTGCTGATTTCTATTACTATTTTGCCTCTTTCTTTTCCCTGAAAACCTTATAAAAACGTGATTTATCCCCCACCCTATTGGAAGAGGACTTCTCGCCACAAAGTTAAAAAATGGGAAGGGGTTTTTACACAGATAAGAAAATCAAGGTATGTGGTTTTTATTATTTGTTTTTTTTATGAGAAGTAGGATGGTTGTTTTTTATGGTTGTTATATCTTTTTTGCATGGAGGTGCTGGTGAGGGGCAGACTACGACTATTTGTTCTGTTGCTTATGAGTTAGGTTTGATGACTTTGCAAGAGCTTTCTGAACCGCCAGCGTAT
>JAEOSI010000191.1 GCA_016840425.1 Candidatus Wukongarchaeum yapensis | reverse complement strand
GTAAGCATAGTAAGCTTCCCTAATTTCAGCTTTCCCTTCAAGGATTTCGCTTCTTGAAAAAGGAGGAAGGTTGGCGTTGTCTGGATGTTGGGTAGACATGGTTTTTGGCACAGGTTTTCCCACATAAGAGTCTTCTGAAGCCATAGTTTTCTAACACCACCTTTTAGCAAGAGGAAAAAGGAAAGGCAAGAGGCCTTTTCAGGATCTATTTTTTATTAATTTCTATTTTTTGCCTGATTGGTTTCTTGGCTGCTTGCCTACTTAATTGCTCGATTAGTTGATTTATGATTAATCTTTTTGGTTTACTTTTATTTTTTTGGGAAGAGTTTCACAGCGACATTTTTATAAAAGGGTATTTTTCTTTTGTCTCTTGTTTAATGAATGTGCTTTTTGGGGCGTGTCGTAGCTTTTGGGTGTGAAACTTGGCCCTATTGTTTCTGCTGTTGAGATTGGATTTGAAGATTTGAGAGGGAAAGTTGTAGCCATTGACGGTTATAACGCCTTATACCAGTTTCTTTCAATTATTAGACAGCCTGACGGTACGCCTTTAAAAGATTCTAAAGGCAGAATTACCAGCCATTTGAGCGGAGTTTTTTACAGAATGGTTAACGTTTTGGAGGAGGGTGTTTTGCCTGTTTTCGTTTTCGATGGTGTTCCTCCAGAGATCAAGGCAGCAGAAGTTGAGAGGCGAAAGGAGAAGCGGACAGAAGCGGCTGAAAAATACGAAGAAGCGTTGGAGGCAGGAGACATGGAGCAGGCTTTTGTTTATGCGACCCAAGCAACTTCTTTAAGAAAAGAGATGGTTGAAGGCGCTAAACATTTACTCGACTTATTGGGCATCCCTTCCGTTATGGCGCCAAGCGAAGGAGAAGCCCAAGCCGCCCATATGGCGATTAAGGGAGATGTTTGGGCCGTAGTTTCTCAAGATTTTGACTCACTCCTTCACGGAGCTCCGAGAATGGTTCGAAACCTCACAATAAGCGGAAAGAGAAAGCTCCCAAGAAAAAAACAGTATATAGTGGTTAAGCCTGAGCTTTTGGAACTTGAAAAAGTTCTTTCAGAACTTGAAATCACACAAGAACAACTGATTGATATAGGTATTCTATTGGGCACAGATTTTAACCCAGAAGGCGTGAAAGGCGTTGGTCCGAAAACTGCTTTAAAACTGATTAAGGAGCATGGTTCTCTTGAAGAAGCGTTGAAACATTTGGATAAGGAGGTTTTCTTTCCCGTTAAGCCTGAAAAGATCAGGAAATGGTTCCTTAAGCCGGAGATTACTGATAATTATGTTTTAGAGAAGCATGACCCAGACTTTGAAGGCACCATAGACTTTTTGTGTAACGAAAGAGATTTTAGCAAGGATAGAGTAAGCAAAGCCTTAAAAAAACTCACAAAGCGAAAGAAAGCAATAGACGAAGAAGAAAAGAAAAAGAAACAGCAAACAAGTCTTGACGTATTCTTCCAGTGAACTATACAGCCCTTACGGACGGAGCTTCCGTAAATGTCAAATGAGAAGAAGCCCATTTGACCACGTTGCCCGAGTTCACGCGGGAATTACAGTTAAAAACGTTTCTTTCAAACGATCCGCACTGAGACGTTTTAAGGACGTTTACAGTCCCGATCACATCAAGGGGGTATGAATACGGTAACGTCCGATAACTCCTCTAGAAGGAAAAAAGAGACCTCTGAGAAAATAAACCAACTAATTCAAGATTTGAAAGATGAAGAGATCAATGTTCGAAGGAAAGCAATATCGGATCTTAGAAAGATTGGAGAACCTGCTGTAAAAGCTCTCATTCAAGCTTTGAAAGATGAAAATGAGTACGTCCTATGGGGGGCATTAGAAGCGCTTGGTAAGATAGGAGAGCTGGCAGTAGAGCCCCTCCTCGAAACTCTAAAAGATGAAGATTTTTATGTTCGAAATAGCGCAACATCGGCTCTTATTGAGATAGGAAAATCGGCGGTTGAACCTCTCATTCAAGCTTTAAAGGAAAAAGAATGGTATGTTCGATGGAGAGCAGCTTTGGCCCTTGGAGAAATAGGGGATGTAAGGGCAATAAAACCTCTAATTCAGGCTTTAGATGATGAAGATGGCGATGTTCAGTGGAGAGCAGCAGAGGCCCTTGGAAAGATAGGAGAGCCAGCAGTAGAACAGCTCATTAAGGGTTTGAAAGATAAAGATAAGTATATTCGATGGAGTGCAGCAGAAGCTCTAGAAAAGATAGGAAAACCAGCAGTAGAACAGCTCATTAAGGGTTTGAAGGATAAAGATGTAGGTGTTAGAAGAGACACAGCATGGGCCCTTGGTGCGATAGGAGATGCTAAGGCTGTCGAACCTCTCATCCAAGCTCTGAAAGATGAAAATAGCGATGTTAGAAGAGAAGCAGCATGGGCCCTTGGAAAGATAGAAGATAATAGGACTATTGACCCCCTAATCCAAGCTCTGAAAGATGAAAATAGCGATGTTAGAAGAGTAGCAGCAGAGGTACTTGGAAACATAGGGGATAAAAAGGCTGTCGAACCTCTCATCCAAGCTCTGAAGGATGAAAACGAGGATGTCCAGGAAGCTATAATAGAAGCTTTAGGGAAGATCATGGCGAAAAAAAGCTGAATATAACATGATCACTCTTTAACGTCATTTCCCTAATCCTGCTCCCCCCAGACTTTTCCCGCAAGAACTTCAAGTAAGCCTCTCCACACCTCTCGCATAAGTTTTCGACAAAAAACTTATTTGTCTATGCTCCTCGCAAAGCGAAGCGATGCGAGTGTCTTTATACTCCCCCATACAAACGCTCTTCCCACTTCTTATAAAGCTTCATACGTTCCCTCATCCCCTTTCTGGCTGTCTCAACTGTCTCGAGCAAGTCCTATATTCGCCCCTAAAAGCGATTCCCCTCACAACGCCTCCCTCTTATTTGTTTATTAGCTTAACTAAAATAGTCTAAGCTCAAACAAGATTCATTGTTTCAAATCGACCGCTATGTCCCATGCGCACAAGTCTTGGCAGATTCTTCAAATAAAACAACCTGCAAGTCGTAAATTAACTGGTGTTTTATAAGTTAGAGTATGGTTCCCTTAAAAAAGTGTTGAAACATTTGGATAAGCAGGTTTTCTTCCCCTTTGACCCTGAAAATATCAGAGAACGGTTTCTTAAGCCAGAGGTTACTGATGATTATATTTTAGAGAGACATGAACCAGACTTTGAAGGTATCATAGAGTATTTGTGTGATGAAAGAGATTTTAGCAAGGATAGAGTAAGCAAAGCCTTAGACAAACTTACAAAGCGAGAAAAAGAGATAGAGGAAGAAGAAAAGAAAAAGAAAGAGCAAACAAGTCTCGACAAATTCTTCCGATAAACCTGCTTGCAAGCGTCAAACAGTGTTTCAAGTATTTTTTCCGTTGTTATGCGATTTTTTTACCGGGCTCTGGAGAGCCTAATACGTATACTCCGTCTACTTTTAATAGTACTACTCCATTGCAGGGAAGATTCATCTTTTTGAGTTCTTCCGTGAAAGTATCGAATAAAGGACCTGAGTCTTGAAAAGAGTGGTATGTGCCCTCGATTCGATAGCCTTCCATCGGTGGCTTGTAGACCACGATAGAAGCTTTTTTAGTGGTTTTCAAGTTATTTGTTGTTGTTTTAGCCGCTACTACTGCGAAGGCTAAAGTCTCATCGTCGATAGCCATTAATGACCCAAGGAGTATTGTATGAGGGGTTCCTTCGGAGTCAGCAGTCCCTATAACTTTAAAAGGTGCAGCGCCTGGTGCCAATAAATCCTTTACTTCTTTTGGTAAATTAGCCATTTTTTGGTTCCTCCATATAAGTTAACTTCTTTAGCAGTTCCTGAATTGACTATATATGTATAACTAGTAACTATGCTTTTGGTATTTTATGAGTTATGTAAGTTGGGGTAAGTGTCGTGAAAGAGCGATTTCACGACAAACTTGTTTATTTTATATTTTTTATTTCTATATCTTACGATAAATTTATTTACATTTTAGCTTTTTTTGGTTTTGATCTCTTCTAAAGCTTTTTCCGCTGCCTTTCGAACATAACTATCTTTGTCGTTTAGAGCTTTTTGAAGAGGTTC
>JAEOSI010000190.1 GCA_016840425.1 Candidatus Wukongarchaeum yapensis | reverse complement strand
GATTTTACCGGCTTCTTGGAATAGGGACGCGTTTTACATGGCGATAGCCATGCTGGAATACTCTGCCAAGTATAAAAAATCTAGGAAAACAATAAGGGAATATGTGCGTAAATATTTGAACTGGCTTTTTAAGAAAGCTCAAAAGATTGACGGGTCTTGGGCGCGTTCTCACCTTGTAAGCGGGGAAGTTAAGGATGATGTTTTTCAGTTAGACCAGCAGTTATACCCATTGTTACTGGCCGTTCTTTACAGTAAAGTTATGATGAACAACTTTCTTTTAGAGGTGTATCTAGAGAACATAAAAAAGGCTATCGATGTAGTTGAAGGATATAAGCACCCCCAATTACCATTATATAGAACAGAAGAAACACCAGCAGATGATTTAGTTTCATATCCGTATCACTTTTCTTCCCAAGTAATTGCCTGGACGACTTTTTTCCAGCTTGGAGATCATTTAAAGGATATAGAGCCTAAATTAGCAACTTTCTGTGAGAAAAGAGCGTCTGAAATAAAAGAAGCAGTCATGGAAAAAATGGTGGCAACACACCCAAAATTAGAGAAAGAAGTTTATGTTTATACCACAGATCTTGCGAGCAATTATGAGTTTATTCACGATGCAAACGACCTGCCCACCATTCTCGCTCCTTATTTCGAATTTTGTGAAAGAGACGATCTGGTATGGAAAAACACCATTGAATTCGCGTTCAGTAAAGAAAACCCTGCCTATTATCCAGGGAGTTTTGGTGGCCTTGGGTCCCACCACGCACCAGCAAAGTGGACTCTTGGAGATATCCAAGAACTTTTAGCATACAACCTCCTAGGGCCACCAAGAAAGGTAGAAAAAGCCAGAAAAAAACTTAGACAGGACATAATGGTTGATGGACTATTCCCCGAAACAATAGACCCGGAAATAGGGATCCTGTCAACCCGGGCATGGTTTGCATGGCCTGGAGCAGTATTCGCTTGGGCATTGACAAGTTGGCGCTTTGCAGAAGTAGGATACTATTAGAATAAAAAAGAGAGATCAACTTTAATTTGTTTTTCTGTCTTTGGCTTTTTATTTGGATTGTTTTCATTTTTTATTTTGTAACGATAATGTTTTTGATGGATCTTTCCGTTGATATATTTGTATGGCTTTTAAGGTGTAAACGTTGGTGTGGGAGAAAAGCGGAGAAGAAGGGATTATTGGTCCTGCAGAAAAGGTGAGACGTGCCCAACATAAGAAAAACGTTTTGTTAGCTCTTGCAGAAAATTTTCAAGGGTTTTTAGCGGGGGAGGTTAAGAAAGAGACGGGTATTGAGCCTCATTTAATCGCGATACACGATGTTAATTTTGTGGCGAAGGCGGGGAGGAGTGCACGAGTGAACTTGGTGAATGTTAATTTTAGGTCGGAGCAGGGGATTCATAAAGCAAGTTTAGCGGTTAAGTTCTTTAAAGAGAGGGAGATTAATACTAATGAGGGGCAGGAGAAAGTTTTAAAAGAGTTTGAGCGTGCTTTGGGGTTATATCGTAGGCTTGAGGGATATGAAAAAGTGAGAACCCCCAAGCCGTTGTATAATAACCCTGCTGAGAGAGTGATCGTTTATGAAGGAATCAGGGGGCATTCTTATTTAGAAGTCCCTATGGATCGAAATAAAAAAGCACAGCTTGCGGGTCATGCTTTAGCCATAATTCATGGTTCTACTATCAGGGCAATAGATATTGAAAGGTTACAAAAGTTATCTGCGATAACTGTAATCAAGTTACCAATATCAAAATCAAAAAAGGAAGAACTTTTAGAACTGATCAAACCACAAATTAGCTTACTAGAAAATTCTAGTGGAGGAGCCATGGCTTTTGGTGATTTTCATGCAAACAACGTCATGTTTTCCACCGGAGTGAGTGAAAAAGAAAAGAAGATTGAAGAGATTACGTGGGTAATAGACCCAGAGTATTTTGATCCAGAGGAGGAACATATTTGTAGGTTTGAGGATATTGGCATCTTTTACACCATACCCACTCTTGAGGAATACATTAAATTTGGAACGCTTTATGAGGTTTACAAAGATATTGAAGCTTTCCTTCAAGGTTATGACTCATTTCTCTTACAAGAAACTTGTATGAACCTAGAAGATCTTTATCCTGAGGGCATCCCCTTAGATTTTCACATAGCCCTAGGAAACATCACTTATGCCCTCGATTTATTCTATCAAAAAGGAGACAAGGGCAGATACATAATTGAAAAATGTATAAAGACAGCAGAAGAAATATTAAGAAAAAAACCTTTCTCAAGCCTAAAATACAGAAAAAAATGAAACAAAAAACGAAAAAACTAAGGACTGTTATATATCGCGATTTTTAATTTTAGTCAATGCGACCCTTCCAAGCTAACGCCGCAGTAATATACAACAAGAAAGCAGTAAAGCATGCGTATGCTAGTTGAAAGCTTATTGAAGATAATCCTTGATCTAAGTGGACCACTCTACGCAATGCATCATTTGTCCAAACGTACGGAATGAATTTTACAACCTCTCGTGTAGTTTCGGGAAATAGGTCAATAGGTTGCAAGATACCGGTAAGAAATATTAATGGTACCATGAAGGCGAAATTCGAGATTACTACAGCGCGCTCTGAGATATTTCGTACTGAAATTACTAGGCCGATACCGATTGTGTTTACTGCTATTAGGGTTGCTATGATAAAGATGAGAATGAGGTTACCCATGATTTCAACGTTGAAATAGAATTTTACAATTAAAAGGAGTATAATTGTCCTGAAGATTGTTAAAATGATGCTTGAAAGCGTTTTTCCGATGAATAAATCCCATCGTGATATTTTTGAGATGAATAGACGGGTGAGGGTGCCTTTTGATCTTTCCCTGGCTATTGCACCTGCAGTATCATCGAAACAGGAAAATACAAGGGCTAATCCTAAAATTAGTGGTACTGCTGCAGCCCTTATAGGCATATCACGGCCAGTAATTGTTTCGTCTTTTATAGTTAAGAAGCTTGCTTGACCTGAAGCTATTTCGTTTTCTGCAAAATCTGCTACTATTTTGCTTATTTTTGATTCTAGATATGGTGGGACTATATGTTTGCTATCGTCTGATTTTACCAAAATAAATGCCGTTGCATTATTGAGAATAGAGTAGGAAAAATTATGAGGTATTATTACTGCTCCTGCAACCTCTCCCTTTTCTATAAGTTCATCAGCCTCTGTTACTGTCGAAGTGTTAGCTTTTAAGTAAACTAGATCACTGTCCTTTAGATATTGTGTAAAAAGATCGCCGAAAGGCCCTTCGTCTTGATTAGTTACTGCTATATCAAGCTCTACTGCAAGAATTGGATCACCTTTTGAATAAGTTAATCCAAAGGCTAAAAGAATGAATACTGGAACAGCAATGGTGAAAAAAAGACTTGTCTTGTCCCTTGAGAGAGAAAGGAACTCCTTTTGAACTATTTTCCCTATTTTTATCAGGGATCTTATCAAGCTTTTATCCTCCATGTTTCTCTGTGATCGAAATAAAGGCTTCTTCTAAGGTAGGAAGGAGGGGATTCATTCTCACTATTTTGAAACCGGAGTTAAGGAGTTCTTTCGCTAACTTATTAGCAGTTTCTTCATTCGTTTTAATCGTGTATTTTGTGTCTTCTGAAATGAGGGGGGCGCCAAAATCTTGGGCAATCTTTTCTAATTCAGCCTCTTTATTGCTAGGACGCGATACTTCGATGATCCAAAAGTCATTCTTCCATGCTTTTTCTTTTATTTGTTTTGGTGTCCCAGTGTCTATGATTTTGCCTTCGAGTAATATTGAAAGCCTGTCGCATAAAACTTCAGGCTCAAAAAGATAATGAGAAGTCCAAATCACGGTCTTCTTTTCTTTTTCACTAAGAAATTTCGCTATTTCACGAATTTTTATAGCAGTGTTTGGATCTAAACCTAAAGTAACTTCGTCAAAAAACAAAATTTTTGGGTCATGTATTAGGGATACTGCAATAGACAGTTTGCGACGCATTCCTGTAGAGAATTTTCCCGCAAGACGGTGTTGGTGTTCTTTTAAATCGAAAAACTCTAAGAGCTCGTCTGTTTTCTCCCCTATTTGGGTTTTTGATATGTTGAACATGGAACCCCAAAAAAAGAGGTTTTCACGCGC
>JAEOSI010000032.1 GCA_016840425.1 Candidatus Wukongarchaeum yapensis | reverse complement strand
ATAGGCTTTCAAACGAATAAAAAAAGAAAAACTAAAAACAACCCGTTTTCCAAGCAGAAAAAAAGAAACAAAGAGATTAAAAAAGAGCAAAAAACGAGAAAAAAATCAAAAAAACAAGAAATAAAAGAAACCCATAATCCACCCACAAAAAACCATGAAAAACGAAAACACACCCAAAATACTTTTATTGTCGTAATGTAAAAAATAGGGGGGAGAATTGGTTATTTTTTAGGTTTTTTAGTCGTCGTTTGGGCTTTGGGCTGGGAGGTTTTCTACGTTTTCTGGGGCTGGGGTTGGAAGGTTTTCTAGAAAGTTTTCAATTTCGTTTAGAAGTTTTGTAATTAGGTTTATTTTGTAGTTTGCGTATTTTTGTTCTCCTTTTTCTAATGATTTATAAGCCTCTTCAACTAATGATCCAGGGATCTTTATTATGTTTTTGAGCAGGGAGTTTAGTTCTTTTAGCGTTTTTTCTTCAATAATTGCTGTTATTTCTGTTATTTTATCTTTCATTTTCTCTAATATGTTTTCAAGCCTTTTTGTTTCACTCAGAGTGTTAAGAGTTATAAACGAGGGACTTGATTCTATCCTATGTTTGGTATCCAAAATGTCTTCCCAAGTAACCGTTACTGTTATCGGTATTTCTGTTCCGGTATCTCCTTCACCGCTTGGTGATGGAGGCGGACCTGTGGTAGTTAATTTGAAAGATTTTGAAATTGTTTCTTCCGCGTTAAAAGCATCTATTGTGGCTTTATTTGTTTCTATGACTGTTAAAGGTTCTTTTGTATTAAGTTCTAGCTGCATGTTTTGAGCGTTTCCTTCTCCCTCGTTGAGGATTTTTATTGTGACATCAAATTCTTCTGCGTGAATGATTTCGTTTGGAAACTCTACCTGTAACTTTACTTTGGGGAATTTTATCTTATCCCTTAACCGTTTTTCAGCCACGATAAACGTGTCTTCTGTCTTTTCAAAAACCCACACACCGACTTCACTTATACATAGATCTTTAATAAGGGAATAGGTTAATTCTTTAGCTTTTTCTAAGAGGGCGAGGTCGGTTTTTTCAACGCTTTCTGTTAAAATTATTGGTATTTCAAGCATCGAATTTTCTTTCGGGTGAGAAAGCTCTGAAATCCCGATTTTTGACCGGAAGTTTTCCACTTCTTCTTTCACTTCAAAGTCTTTCGAAGCCATTTTTAGCAAGATAAAAGTGACAAAACACATAGTAGCCTTTTCTAGATCTTGCCATACGAGATATTCTTCAGCAGCTTTACTAAGATATTCAGTCCCAGACTTGATTAGTGGTAAAGCTTCACCAGAACGGTCAAGATTTCTTAAAAGTTTAGCAGCATGGAACAAAGTGTTTGCAACAAGTTTCCAAGACTTTCTTTTGATGTGCTGATCTTTGGCTTTTAGTAAGAAATCTACTGCTTGCTTTTTAAGCTTTAACGCTTTTTCTTTCTCTCCCCTTTTTTCGAACTTATCTCCAAGATGGAGGGCTTTTTCTGCAGCTCTTGTAAAAGATTTTTGCTTTAAGAGACCTTCTAGTTCCTCCATCATTTGCTCTTCATTAGTGTCTAATTTTCCCAAGTGTGTTCCCACAACAAAACAGTCCTTAAATTTTATACTATTCTGTTTTGTCAAAAACTTTTTGCATAAGCCCTTTTAAATAATCTTTAGCCAACTTCATCTGTTCCTCCCCTTTCTCTGTAATCTCATAATATTTTCTATCAGGACGACCTGTGAACGAACCTTTAACTTTCGATAAAACAAGACCATCACGTTCTAATTTATAAAGAATAACATAGCTTGACACCCTGGCAGGCGAAAAATTAAACCTTTCCTTTATTTCTCTGGCGAGTTCGTATCCATATCTTGGGCCCTCTTGGAGCAATCTTAAAATATAGAGCCAAAGGACTTCTTTCGTTGTCTTTTTATGAAGACGTTTTAAAGCCTTACCCGTTTTTGTTTCCTCATTCAAAAAATCCACGGTCTCCGTAAAAATAACTTAGGATTTAATATTTTCTTTTACGATCTTTTACTTGGTTTTTTTAAATATTTTTATCTTGTAGAGCGGTCATTTTTCCTTTCACTTTCGCTTCTAACTTTCACTACTCCTCTATGAACAGCGCATGAAATACAATACCATTTAACTGTAACATTGCGGGGTATGTAAGTCCCACTTTTCCTCAACTCTTTTGCAAAAACAGGATCCGATATCATGCCTTTAACCTGCGTCCGTTTCTTCGCTTTATCTCGAGGAACCATCCTACCACACTGGGAACATTGAACAGTATAACCGCGCCCTTTTTTCCCTTTAGATCTTCCACCTGATTTTCTCTTTTTAGGCAATACTAATCACAACCTATACATTAATCTGATCTCGTCTCATCATTTAAATATGTTAAGCAAAACAAAAAGAGAAATAAAGATTAACTTTAAAGATATGCGAAATTTCGCATCTTTATACATTAAAAGAAGATTTTTGCATCTATCCTGCGAGAACTTTCTCTATTTTTTTCCTATATTCCCGTAATACTCTAACAGCTAATCCCATGGAGAAAAACTCTCTTGAAGCCCCAATCAACACAAACTCGCCAGCACTAGATAAAATCGTATAGCCAGTCTCCCCCCTAACGATCACTTCCCAAAGATCTCCGTGCATTAACTGTTGCGTTACCATAGTTCCCGTCGAAGTGACTGCCGCAGAAACTGCGGATAATAGGTCAGGGTCTGTGCCCTTTTGAGCGAAAAAGGCTAGACGACGACCTTCTCGCGTAACTACTGCTAAAGCGTCAAGATCACAATAACGTGAAATTTCGCCCAACGTTTTAACAAGCTTCTTTTTTACTTCAGGACTAAGTTCGGTTTTCATTCCCAATTGTTGCACCTACACAAAAATATTAAGTTGAAAAGTACTCTTTAAGTTAAATCCGTTTCAGTCGTTAAATTTTTTTCGTATTAAGATGTTATCTATCCGCTTATCTAACATCCGTTTCGCTCAATTATTTTTTTTCTTTTAGAGTTGAAAGAAAGGAAAGGGACTGTTAATGTTTGATATCGTGATTGTGGGCAACTTATGCCTTGATATTGTTCATAATGAAGGCGCCAATAAACTCAAAGAAAGAACAATAAGGGAAAAAAATGTGGAAAAAAAACTTTTTTTAGGGGGTCCTCCTGCGTATGCGGGATTCACTGCCGCTAAATTAGGCGCGTCTGTGGGCATTGTTAGCGTGGTGGGGAAAGATTTTCCCGACGAATATTTACATTTTCTGGACTCTAAAAACATCGATATTAGGGGAGCTAATAGGCGTGGAGAATATAGCACAAGGTTTTTTCATAGATGTACACGGAATGAAGAAAGGTTCTCCAAACTTATAACAAAGGCAGACAAGATTACCAAGAAAAATGTTCCTGAAACATATTTTAAAGCTAAAAGTTTTTTAATTTCCCCTGTTATGCATGAAATTTCCCCTGATTTTATAAGCTGGCTAAGAGAAACTGTGGGTAAAGGGCCTTTAATAGGTGTTGATCCCCAGGGTTTTTTACGGATGATCAAACCTGATGGAACTGTTTATTTAGAATGTGGGACAAATTTTGACGAGATTATGTGTTATGCGGACATTCTTTCGCCTTCTGAAGAAGAAGCTTTTGCTATAGCAAACATAAAAAGAAACAACTTAGATGCGTTAATCAATTTTTTTAAAAAAAAGGAGAAAGGCATTTTTTTAATAACTAGGGGATCAAAAGGATCCATAGTTATAGATATCAAAGAAGGAAAAAAAACAGTGTTTAAGATCCCTCCTTGCAAGCCGAAAAAAGTCATAGATACTACAGGGGCAGGAGACGCCTTTCTTGCCGCTTTTATCGTTAAACACCTTTGGTCGGAGGATGTTCTTCAATCCGCAAGGTTTGCTTCAGCTGCTACGAGCTTTCTTATAGAAGAGAAGAGTGCTTCAGGTTTTGGTTCTTTAGATCAAGTTGAAGCCCGCGTAAAAGAACAATACGATCAATAAAAAATGGTAATGGTTGGAGAGAATAAAAAGAGGAAGTAGAAAAAAAGGGGAGAAAGGCGATAATCAGAAAAATCTGAGCCGGTTCTTTGCTTTATTTAATGATTCTTCTAGTTTTTATGATCGGATCATTTTCATTATCATCGGCAGTAGTTCCCATCCGTGCTCTATTACACCTAGAGAACCTTTCATACATTCTCTTTCGCTAAATTTTTTAATGTTGTCTGGTTCCAGTTTTTCGTAAGCGATCATAAACGGGATTGGGTCGTCGCTGTGAACTTTTAGTTCTGGCGGTGTTGCGTGATCTGCTGTCACAAGCACTGCTAATTCGCTTAAATCATAATGCTTTAACAATTCCCTCACAAAATACCTATCTATCTCTTCAATCGATTGCACTTTTCTCTTGAAATCTCCATCATGACCAGGCTCATCAGGACCTTTTAAATGAGTATAAACTACATTGTGTTTTTCTAAGAGCTTTTCTGTACTTTCAAGCCTTTCTTCTAAATCTGCTTTTTTATTTTCGGTTGGAGGAGAAACTTCTCCAGCATCCATACCTAAGAGTTTTGCCACACCGTTTTCTACAGGCATCTCCGTTACAGCAGCAAAACTTGCCTGAAAAACTTCGTTTATCGGTTTAACTTTTGGCAAAGAACCCCCAGCATCCCTCAAAAGCAAAATATTACCCTTAAGCTTATCCAAGCTCTCTCTTTTCTGATTCACCGGATGAGAATCTAAAATCTCTAAAGCTTTTCTTGTGAAAATATTCGCAAGTTCTGCCGTTCTTTTAGCTTCTGAAGTGTCTTCAAGGGACTCGCATAAAGAAACTTTACTCTCATAACTTTCTTTAGCTGTTGATATTTTTCCTACCTTAGCGTATGCAGGGTCCGTATTACCAACATTATCCGACAATCCAAGCTTGCTTCCAAGAACTATTACTCCCCGATGACCCACAGTAGATTGAACCCGCACATAACCATTATCTATCCCCAGCTCAAGACCATCCACAGCCTTTGCAAGCTCCTTTGCTTCTTCTGATGAAAGATCTCTACCACACCTTCTGTCAAGTATCACAAGATCCTCTGAATCCGCATCGACTGTAGCAAAGTTAGCGCGAAAAGCTACTTCAATCCCCTCTTTAATCTTAATATTGACCCCTAACGCCTCTAAAGGGCCACGGCCCGTATAGTATTTATGCGGATCATATCCCAATATCGAAATAACCGCCACATCACTTTCAGGAGCAATTCCCTTTCCAATAGAATACTGAAGACCACACTTAGCCTTCGAAACCAACTCATTTAAACCAGGAGTTTCAGCAACTTCAAGAGATGTTTCCCCATTAATTCTGTCCGCCACACCATCTAAAACTAAATAGAGAAGCTTCAACACGATACAATCACCTAAAAAACAAATTTTAGAAAAACACTACATCCCACATAAAATATTTTATCCCTCCAAAAAACCCAATATTTTATAAAAAAACATGGTTATAAAAGATACAACATATACAAATATATAATAAATATATCCTAATATTAGAAGCAGATTGTTTTTAGGTTTGGAAAGATCATGGTATGTTTAATACGGCAATTTAGATCCATTTTAGAGAAAGTCCGAACCCGATACTTCATCCAATTAACAGAGAAAGAGAAAGAAGAGGTAGACAGAAAAATTCAGGAAAAACTCGAAGAATTAAAGAAGAAAAAAATGACCCATAAAGAGGCAAAAGCCTTTCTTGAAGAGTTGCGAAGAACACCGGAATGGGGGCGCTTAGAACTCTGGCTAGCGGAAGAAATAAGGAAACTAAGAGCAAAAAAGAAAGAAAAAGATGAAGAGGAAAAAGAAAAAATAGAAGAAAAACTACAAAATTCAAAAGAAAAGGAGACAGAAAAGAAGAAAAAGAAAAAAATAGTCACATATGCCTCTTAAAAAGATTTATGGTTTATTCAAAAACATTATTGAAATACAAATCTAGAAATCTTAGAGTTGTGAATTCAAAGCCTAAGAAAACAAAGTTTTAAACCCCTACTACCTTTAGAAGCAGAAAATCGAAAAAATGGGGAGCGAATTGAAAAAGATAAGATAGACCAAGAAAAGACAAATGACTAAAAAACTGATATGTTCTTCTCATTCAACCATGTTCTTATTATTCAAACCTGTTTCCACAATCCTTACACACATATACCTTATGGAATACTGGTACGTGTCCACTATAGGTTAGGGGTTTACTCTTGTCAGTCTCAGTCTTTAAGTTTTTGCTTCCACACTTAGGGCAAGTTAATGGCACATCATCTCCTCCATAATCCTTATTATTAACTTACTTTTATAAAATCTTTAGCATTTCCTAACTGAGATATTTTTTGATTTTAAAATTATTTCCATCACTTTTAAAATTTATTCTATACAAAGCTATTAATAAGCCATTAAGAAGATGGGAAAAAGGTAAAAAATGGGGACAAATAAGAGTATTAATGTTTTTCTATTTTTTTTCTCCATTATTGATTCTTGGATATCCTTCTGGCCTGAATTTATAACCATACTGTATAACGCCGTTTTTATTTACTGCAATTATTTTTCTAAAGGTTGTCTCAACTCTCATTCCTGCTTTTATTTCCCCAAGATTACAACCGACTAACTGACCGGTGACTCTTACGCCTTCATCTAGTTCCACAATAGCTAATCCGTAAGGTGTCTGGTACTTTAAGCCTTTTGGCGGTACATCGATTATGGAATAACTTACAACTTTTCCCGTGCCTTTAAACCTGTAGTCTTTCATCTCTTTTCCGCCACATTCAGGACATATCAACCTTGGGGGAAAATATTTTTTACCACAATTGAGGCATTCTACGCCTATCAAACTGTATAAAGATTTCATCCTTCTCCAGAACATAGGCACGCTTTCTAGATGGGCCATTTAACAGTTTCCTCCTTTAAAAAACTTAAATTGTTAATTAAATATTAGTTTTAATTCTCATCTTGAAAATATGTGAACTACCGCTGTAGCGCCACTTCCACCTACATTATGAGTTAACGCGGTCTCAGCCCGGTTTACTTGCCTTTTATGAGCCTCTCCTCGAAGCTGTTCTACCACTGATACAACTTGCGCCACACCTGTAGCCCCTACAGGATGACCCTTTGCTTTTAGACCTCCTGAAGGATTTATAGGGATCTTTCCATCGACCTCTGTTAAACCTTCCTCTACAGCTTTTCCTCCCCCACCTGGGTGGAAAAATCCTAAATCCTCAGTCGCGACTATTTCGGCTATAGTGAAACAATCATGAACTTCTGCAAAATTCACGTCTTTTGGCCCCATATTAGCTGCAGTATACGCCTTTTCAGCTGCAAGTCTTGTAGCTTTTAAGCTAGTTAAATCTTCACGATCATGAAGGGCGAGAGTATCTGACGCTTGACCAGAACCCAAGATCCATACGGGAGTATCTGAGAACTTTTTCGCCATATCCTCGCTCGCAAGAATCACCGCCGCACCTCCATCAGATATGGGGGAACAGTCAAGCAATGAAAGAGGGTCTGCCACTATTCCAGAAGCCAACACTTGCTCTATCGTAATTTCCCGTCTAAACTGAGCCTTAGGATTATTTTTCCCATTTTTATGGTTTTTCACAGCCACCATAGCCAGCTGTTCCTTAGTAGTTCCATACCGTTCCATGTGAGCCTTTGCTATCAGGGCGTAAGCCCCAGGAAAAGTCAACCCAACAAAAGTTTCCCATTCTTGATCTGCCGCGGCTCCTAAAGTGGTTGTCACATCTTCAGTACAAGGTGAATCGCTCATTTTCTCTATTCCCCCAACCATGACCAAGTCATATTCACCAGCTTTTATGGTCAAATATGCTTCTCTAAGGGCAAGGCCGCCGCTTGCACAAGCGCCTTCAACTCGCATTGCAGGTATGTTCTTTAAACCCGCATTATCGGCTAATAAAGCACCCAAATGCTCCTGGCCTATAAAAAGACCAGCACTCATGTTTCCCACATAAAACGCTTCAATGTCCCTATTACTGCACCCCGCATCTTCAAGGGCTTCTATTGCAGCCATCGTAAAGATTTGCCGTAAACTATAATCCCATAACTCTCCGAATTTCGTCATCCCGACGCCTATCACCGCTACATTACGCATAAAAAACACCCTTGCCTTCTTTATATTCCTCGAATCTTGCTTCTATGCTTAGCGTAAAGCGCATAACTCACATACTCTTTCAACCGAATATAATCATCAACATTCGGTGCATTTTTCCTCTTCTCTGGTAATAAGTCCGTCGTGATTAAACTGAAAGCATCGCTTCCCGCACCTGAACCGTAAGAAGTAACCAGTATCCTCTCCCCAGGATTTGCTATATCTAAAATACGGGCCAATCCAAGAAGTGAGCTCCCAGAATAACTATTCCCTATATGTCGAACAACCAAACCTTCTTTCAGTTTTTCAGTAGGTATTTGTAGTGAAATTGCTGTACGCAAGGGAAACTTCGCGTTTGGTTGATGAAACACAAAGTAGTCATAATCGTTTATTGTTGTCCCCAGCTTGTCCATCAGTCCTTGTGCACCGCCTATTACGTGCTTGAAATATGCTGGTTCACCGGTAAATCTTGCTGCATGGCATGGAAATTCTGCCCCGTCTCGTCTCCAAAAGTCGGGGGTATCGGTCGTAAAGGAAAAAGTGCCTTCAATTTTTGCCACGCAGCCGTTTTTTCCGATTATATATGCTGCTCCTCCTGCACTCGCCGTGTATTCTAAAGCGTCTCCTGGTTTTCCTTGGGCGCAGTCTGCGCCGATGCTCATTCCATATTTTATTTCATCAGACGCCACTAAACCCATGCACATCTGGATTCCTGCGGTACCTGCTTTACAAGCAAATTCTAAGTCCGCACAAGTTACGCAAGGTACCGCGCCTAAGGCTTCTGCTACGGTTGATGCGGTAGGTTTTACCGTGTAGGGATGTGATTCTGACCCCGTGTAAATGGCGTTTATTTCACTAGGATCGATTTCAGCAACCTTTAAAGCGTTTTTTGCTGCCTCAACTGCTATGGTTATGGTGTCTTCATCCATGTCGGGAACTGATTTTTCCACAACCCCCAGTCCCTTGGCGATTCTTGAACCGTCTTTTCCCCAGACTTTAGCAATTTCCTCAATTTTTATCCTGAATCGAGGTATATAGGACCCGTATCCGACAATTCCGCATATTCCATTTTGCATCATGGAAACTCCTCCTCTAAATTTAATCATAATGAAAGCGGCAACATTGTATGCTTAACTATTGGTTTTTCATAGGAGAAACAGTTTCTAATTGATCGATTAAATATTCAATCCCCAGCATACTAGTAGGGCTTAAATCGCTACATATAAATTAAAAATCGTAAATATTGGTCCAAATGATGGAGCATCAAATTAATATATGAAAACTAAACTATTTACATAAACTTAAATTGTTGGCCTAATCCTTATTTGTATTTCCTATTTTTATCCGCTGACATATCTTATAAATTCTGTTTAACAGCCATAAAACATAAAATAAAAACTGAAACATTTTAACAGATAGATTAATAAATCAACTGTTTAAAAGTTATTAAACTACACACATCTTAGGTGGGTCTTTTGACGGAACTAGAATACTTTTTAAAACCTGCAAAATTGACGGAACTAAAACGCATTTTTAAACCTGCAAAACGCGTAAATAATTGCGTTGTTGCCCTTCGAGAAGTTGTTCTCCATGCGCGCGAAATAGAAAAAACGGGAAAAGAAGTTTTAAAATTAAATATCGGAGACCCTAATAAATTTGATTTTGACACACCGCCACACATAAGAAAAGCTTTACGAGAAGCTGTCGAGAGCCGATATAACTTTTATGCCCCAGCAGAAGGATTACCCGAGTTTAAAGAAGCTGTAGCCCGCCGTGAAAAAAAGGTTAATAACGTTGAAATAGACCCTGAAAAAATAGTTGCTACTTCTGGCGTAAGCGAAGGAATAATATTCGTGGTCTCGGCCCTACTAAATCCTGGAGAAGAAATTTTGGTTCCGGGACCCACTTACAGCCCTTATGAAGCTTTTACAAGGTACATGGACGGGATCCCTATCCCCTACTCTTGTGATGAAGAAAACGCATGGCAACCAGAAATAGACGATTTAAGGAAAAAAATTACCGAAAAAACAAAAGCTCTTTTGATCATCAACCCTAACAACCCTACAGGAGCCCTATATGACAAAAAAACAATGAAAAAAATGATCGATATCGCAGGAGAATACAACCTCCTAGTTCTAAGCGACGAAATCTACGATTTAATAGTTTATGAGGAACAAAGAACAAGCACCGCGAGTCTTTCAAAGGATGTTCCTGTTTTAGGTTTAAACGGTTTTAGTAAGGTTTATCTTGCCCCTGGCTGGCGTATGGCTTACATTTATTTACACGATCCCCCAGATCTCATGGGAGAAATTTGGGAAGGAATTTTGAAGGTTGCCCGTGCTAGATTGAGCGCTTGCACTCCCCTACAAAAGGCTTGCGTGGCTGCTTGTGATGGGCCCCATGACTTTGTTCAAGAAATGGTCTCAAAGTTAAGAAAAAGAAGAGATTACACGACAAAACGCTTAAACGAAATAGAAGGAATCTCTTGCGTCGAGCCTAGAGGTGCCTTTTACGCTTTCCCGCATATACATGATTTAAAAGGTGCTAAAACCGATAAAGAGTTCGTTCTCAAAATCCTTAAAGAGAAACAAGTATTATTTGTGCACGGTTCAGGATTTGGGAAAAAATACGGCAAAAATCACTTTCGCACAGTTTTCCTTCCACCCATAGAAATCCTTGAAGAAGCCTTCAACAGACTGGAAGAGTTTATGCAATCCCGCTGAAAAAAGCAGTAAAAAAAGAAGTAAAAGATGGAATAGATAAATAATTAAAAATAAGGCATTATACTGAAAGTTTCTTAGCATAGGGCTTTGTTTCCTTTTTTATGAAGTTGTTGTAAAGTTGTAACACTTCTTCTGCTGAGAACGCTTTTTTCCTTCCTTCAAGGAAATGTCTTTGAACTTCTGATAACATTTCTTGCACTATTGAATCGTTTTTGTCTACAGGTTTATCGTAATAGGCTAATATGGCCAATATGTTGGCCCTACCGCTTGTTTCCCCGACAACGTCTCTATCAAGTATGCCATTAACTTGAACGCCTATTTCATCTGGTCTTATAAGCTCATAACACTCAACCGATTTGCTTATTCCGTCAAAGTGAATACCGGATTCGTGTTTAAACATGTTACTGCCTACTACTGGGTGGTTTATTGCCATGTCATATCCTGCTTTTACTACTAGATCACAGGCTCTTTTTAATTGCTGGATTTTATACTTGTGTATGCCATATTGTTTGTATAGAGCTATTAAAAGCTGTTCTAAAGAGGCGTTTCCTGCTCTTTCTCCTATACCTGCGATGGTAGTGCTCGCCCATTCAGCCCCTTCTTCAAAAGCAGCTAGAGTGTTTGCTACAGCTAATCCCATATCGTTATGTGCGTGAAATTCGATGGGAATTTGAGCTACTTTTCTTATCACTTTTATTGTTTCGTGGGTTTGTGTAGGCGTGAGGCGGCCTAGTGTGTCGCATATTCTTATTCTGTCTGCTTTATGATCTTTTGCGGCTTTGGCGAATTGAAGTAGGTAGTAAAGCTCGGTTCCTGTACTTTCCTCTGCGTTTACTGAGACGTAAAGACCGTGGTCTTTTGCGTAGTCTATTGTTTCGATTACGGTTTCGATGACTTCTTTTGGTGTTCTTCTTATTTTGATTTTTAGGTGTACTTTGGAGGTGGGCATTGATAGGGCTACTGCTTTGACTTCTGGGATCATGTCCAAGGTTTTTTCAAGATCTCCTTTTAGAGCTCTGTGCCAGAAAATAATACGGTCTATTAAGCCTTCATCATACAGTCTTTCGGCTAGGGTTTTATCTTTAGGATTGTAATGCGGAGAAAAAATTTCTATTTGTTCCACGCTAATTGTGTCTAGAATGTGGGCGATTTCCACGCTTTCTTCTACCGTAGGATACCAATGAGGCATTTGGCGGCCGTCTCTTAGGGTGGTGTCACACATTTTTGGGTCAATGTTTAACATCATCGGAAAACACCTAACGGATTGCCTTTACATTTATACTATTTTTAGTTTTATAATAATTATGAAAATTTTACTTTTGTAATAATAAACCCTTACATTTTAATTCTTACACCTTATATGTTTTTAAGTTAATCGGTTCACACCTTATATAAGAAATCAAGCAAAAACTTTGAAAAATTCATTTAATATTCAATTTTTTCATCTTTATCTTCTCTAAAGCTATCTTTGCTAATGTTTGAACAAGGCCGCTTTCGTCTTTTAAGGCTTTTATCAAAGATTCTACTGCTGGTTTTCCTATCTCAATAAGAGCTTCTATTGATTCACTTCGAACATGCTCATTTTCGTCTTTTAAAGTTTTGATCAGTGGATCAACAGCTTTCGTTATCTCCATTTTTCCAAGAGAAAAAACCGCTCCCCATCGAACATTCCAATCTTCATCTTTTAGGGCTTCTATGAGGGGTTCTACTGCTGGTTCTTCTATCTCAAAAAGAGCCCATAATACACCTTCATAAATAGCATCAAATTTTAAGTCTTGGATGAGCTCTTTTTTTGCTATTAGGTAGTGAGCCTTTTATTTGTCATTTCTTGGTTCCCAGCCTAGTTCATCAAGTGCTTCTACCTCTTTCTCTCAAATACCCATATATTATAGTGTAACTTATTAATTAGTGATTGGATGCGAGATTCCTTATTAGAATTCGTTCTTTTAGACAAGGTCTCTCTCCTCATAATTTTCTTGCTTTTTTATTATTTAAAGACACAAGTTTTTTAATTAACTAAGGTTTAAACTATTTCCATGTCTATTTTATGGAGATTTTTGCCCCCTAAAATAAGCTATGTTTTTGAGGGAGGGGCTAAATAGTAAACAGAATGATCAAAATAAAAATAGATAAAGTCTTAAAAATTAAGCAAAAAACTTTTATTAAAAATCGATTAAAGAAATTGAGATGTGAATTAAATAAAGATATTGCGGGGTAATAAAACTGAGTTCGATGGATGTCTTAGAAAAAATGCGCGAGGGTATTTTAAGCGATGCTAAGGCTGAGGCGGAAGAATTTATTGAAAAGGCTAAGGCTGAGGTGGAAGAGATATTATCTAAAGCTGAGGAGAAAGCGCAAAAGGAGGCTCAAGAGATTTTAGCGCGGGGAGAGAGAGAATTAGAAGCGGAAAAGAGGCGGTCTCTTGGAAAGATCAGATTGGCTGAGAAAATGCGGAAGTTAAAGGCTATGGAGGAGCATATAGATAAGGCTTTTGAAGAAACTTTGGAAAGCTTGAGAGAGTTGGCTAGAACGTCTGACTATAAGGAGATTTTAGCGAATTTCATAGTGGAGGGTGGAATAGGATTGGGAGGAGGAGAGCTTAAAGTAATGGCGAGAAAAGAGGATATTAAAGATATTAATGCAGGACAGCTTGCCGAGGTAATAGCGAAAGAGACGGGGAATGAAACAACGGTCTCTCTCTCGGAAGCGAATGTTAACTGTGCAGGTGGTGTAATAGTTCAGTTGAAGGATGGGAGCATAGTTATAGATAATACGTTTGAAGCACGGTTAGAACGTGATCGCAGGGATCTAAGGGTAAAGATCGCTAAAATTCTTTTCGAGGAAGCTTAAATTTTTCAAAAAGGGAGGGGATATTTTATATAATTCTCCTCGGCACTTCTTTCTTTAATAGACGAGATATTTTTATCAAGGGGTTGAAAGGCACGCGTAAGAAAAAACGTGGAAAAAATAAGGTAGAAATATTTGTCTTCATTCTTATCGTTATAATGTTTTTAAGCACTTATAACGTGCCTAAATTAAAGGCAGATAATAGTAGATCCTCGGTTTATGCTTTAATGGTTATACCTGATGAGATAGATTCGGGGGATAGTGTTGAGTTTTGGGCAAGTATTGAAAATACGAACACAAGCGCTACTATTCAGCTTTCGGAAATGTTTGTGTATGTATATGCAAGCCCTGAGGACAATGTTACCGCGTGGAATGACACAAAATCTTTTGATGAGTTTACTAGAAGGGTGCCGCCAAACATGACAAAAACAGACGTGATAACAGGAGAAATAGAACTTGAACCTGGCACATACATCGTAGTTATCGGGTTTAGAACAGCGAATTTTGAAGAATCAGGTAATGCCACTCTAACTGTTAGAACGCCCCCTAAGAAAGGAACGCCTTTACTTACAGCGGCTATAATCGGCATTGCAGGGTTTATTTTAGCAATATTTATAATTGGGGCATGGGGAAGCTATAAAGAAAAACGGGCAGAAAAAACCCCAAAAAAGAAGTGAAAAAAATATCTTACAAATTTTAACAAGGTTCTTGTTTTTGTGGTTTTTCTTCTTTTTCCGCTTGTTTTTCTCGTTTTTCTGTGTGGAAAACGGGTTTTTGATTTTGATACCTTTCTTATAATGCGTTTATTTTTGTTTTTGGGAGGGTGTTTTCGTTTTACATGATTTTTTGCGGGTGGATTATGGGTTTCTTTTATTTCTTGTTTTTTTGATTTTTTTCTCGTTTTTTGCTCTTTTTTAATCTCTTTGTTTCTTTTTTTCTGCTTGGAAAACGGGTTGTTTTTAGTTTTTCTTTTTTTATTCGTTTGAAAGCCTAT
>JAEOSI010000031.1 GCA_016840425.1 Candidatus Wukongarchaeum yapensis | reverse complement strand
CCATTTTTAAGGGTTAATAAGGAGATCATGAGTAGGGTTGCTGGTATTATGTAATGACGGCCATAGTATGCCGAGTTAGCAAATATAATAGGGTTTAAAGCAATCATTAAAAGAAAAATCAGCAAAGAAAGCTTGTTTGGTGCTCTTTCTTTTAGATAAAAATATCCGATAACTATGCAGATAAGGTCGAATAAAGAGAAAAGAATCTTAATCGACAACAAAGAAGAACTATCAGTGATAAAGAACCAGAAAGCTATTGTGAGGATTAGTAGGGGAGGTTTTGGGTCAAGAAAATCACGGTAAGGAACCTTGCCTTCTAGGAGGTTGTCTGCCCTGTCTTTATAAAGTGCTGCATCGCCTCTATAAGATTCTCCTCCATAGACAAAAATTACTATAAGCCTGATAAGCAAAGCTAAAACGAGAATAATCAGGAGAATAATCCAAGAAGAAGAAAAAAAGTTTTTTATAAAACGTCTTTTAACTTTTCCTTGGTTTTCCATCGATAAAACACGCCTTAATCAAAGATACAGTAGCACTAGAGAGATCGAGAGGATTATATGAGCTAAAATAAAGGTCTTTTTATCAATTATATGGTTTAAATTTTTTTGCTTTTTTATTCTTTCGAAGGGAGAAATAGTATGGTTATTTTGAGATTTTAAAACGATTAATAATAAGTGGATGACTATTATTGTTACTATTATCCACGCCAAGATTCCCCCAAATAAAAAGGGGAGGTTTCCCTCGTAATAGTCGGATTTAGCCCTGTGAAGGAACATTAAAGTTGGAGGAAGTATGAGTAAAAGTTCGTTTAGAAGCCTTTTGTTAATTAATACGAAAGGAGAAGCATAAAGGATGAAGTATAAGTAGTATGAGGCGTGTATTTTTGTGAAAGTAATGAAAAAAACACATAGGATTATAGTAATGGCTATCCAGTGGTTAAATTTTTTATTTATAACAAAATAAGCTGTGGCAAGATATGTTAGTATGAAGATGATGGTAAAAGGAGTAGTGGGTAGGGAGTAATCATGAGTGTTTGTAAGTAAGGCTAAAATCCCTGTTCCCTCCGCTTTTGAATATCCTTGGAACACTTTAAAAACTCGGTCTCCTGCAAAAAAGTAGAAGGGGAAAAGAACCATTGATGAGACTCCAATGCTTATTACTCCCCTCAGGATCTTTTCTCTAACATCCCCTTTAGCAAAAACTAGTAGAGGAAATAGGAGAGCGATGACTGGTTTAGTCATGATACCTAAACCTAGAATGGTTGCTGCTAAATAATATTTTCCTCTTATTAGAAAGAAAGTTATAAGAATGAAAAGTAGGGCGATTATACATTCATCTTGAACCCTAACAGTGGAGGTGATAATTACAAGCGGGTTGAAAGCATAAAATATTGAACAGTTTCTAGCAAAAGTCTCTCCATGATTTAAGAGTGTTTTATAGATCATGACCGAAGCTATAACGTTAATTAGGGAAAAATAGATTTCAAAGGCAGTTATGCGCCCACCGCCTAAAACTACAGGAGGTAACAAAAAATAACTTGCAAGGGGGGGACTTCTACAAGGGAGATCTCGATACAACACACCTCCATCGAGGATAGTCTCTGTCCTATCAGTCCAAGCATCATAATCTGTTGCTCGGAAACCTTTGGAGAAATTACTTAAAAATAGAGAGTCAAAAACGATGAAAGGAATATGTGCTAAAAAACAAAAAAAAGCAAGACGAAACTCAAATCTAGACCAAAGCCAAAAAAACCTTTTTTCTAAATTTTTTATATTGATTCTCACAAAGCGGGAATTATAATGCTATAAAATTAAACTTTTTGCTTTTTTAGTGTCTTATTCCGGTCCGTGGGGAAAACGCCACAACTTTAAACTTTTGATATTATTGATTTGAGTTCTTCGAGCATGGACTGAGTTTTCTCTAGTTCCTCTGTTATTTCATTGAGTTTTGTTTTATATCCTTCTTCTTGGACTTCACCAATTTCTTTTTTCACGTATAGGGTTTCAATTTCTTCTTTAAGGGTTTGTTCTTTCGTTTTTAATTTTATGATCCAGACATCTAATTGCGCTTTTTCTTTAGCATATTTTTCCTCAAGATCTTGGAGATTTTTTTCATATTCTTCCTTAACCTTTTGGTATGTTTTTTCACTAGCCTTTCCTTTTTTACGAATATCTTCTAATTTAGAGATTTTATCCTTTAGATCCATAATTTCAGATATCATTGCTTCAACAGGCAGCGTTGTTTCACCTTCTTCTGCTTTCTTCCTGTCCAAGTTAAGCTTAACTACTTGTTCTTTTAAATCTTCAATCTTCTTTTTGGCCTCTTTTGCGGGCATTAATCCGACTTTAACCCTTTCACTAACATCATCTATCTTGTCAAGAATCTCTCTTTTTTTCTCCTCAAAAGTTTTTAATAAAGCCCTGTTTACTAAAATCATTTCAATCTCTTCAGGTATCTCTTCCTCCACAGGAGATGGTTCAACACTTTCAGAGATAGCAGGTATATATTTCGGTTCTTCTGAGAGTAATGGTTCGGAAAAAGCAGGTCTACCCGTAGGAGTCTTGCGTGCAGGTGAACCGCAAAACTTGCAAAAATTTGCTCCTTTTACCAAAGGTTTACCGCAATTCCAACAATTTTCAGAGTCCATAAAAAAGATCTCCTTGAAAAAGAAAGGAGGTTTTAAAAACAAACCCTTCAACTTTCTTTTTATATTTATACGAGTTAAATTTATCTTTTCAATTTTTTGGGAGTCAAGTTGTTTATTGGGCGAGTTTTATGGATTTTCGTGCGTCAAGAATAGATACTGAGAATTCATCATCTTGGGGGTTTTTATTGTTTTTTCTTTTTATGAGGAGAGCGTATCCAAAGTCCGGTTTCCTTCTTAAAACCCGATCTAGGTAATATTTGTATCTCCATGAGCCTGTTGAGGCAACGCGTAACTTCTTGTTTAAGTAAATTCTGTGGTTATGACCAAAAATACACCATTTATCCTTAAGCCATGGAGCTGACTTAATCATGTTGATTTTCCATTTTTTTGTGGCTTCGAGGTAGTTTTTTAATCTGGGACAGTATTTATCCAGGGGAATGGGGCAATTTCTATCTGCAGCATGACCATGTCCTAGCATCACTAATTTACCTCCTATTTTATAATAACCATTAAGGTAGGGGCTAAGTTCGATGCAGCTTGAATCTTCTATTTGGGGGTGTGGATATTTCCACCACTTATCATGGTTACCTCGGATCATGATGAAATTTTTTTGGTTTGTTTCCTGTTCAATTCTTTTGATGAAGTAGGCAAGATCTTTTTCTTTGCCGACCATGTCTCCTAACATGAATACTGTTTTTTCAGATCGTGTAGAAAGCCATTCTATAAGTTCGTTTAGCATTGCATGTTTTGAGCTATAGTGTAAATCAGAAACTAGGAGTGCCTCATTAAACTCTTTTTTAAAAATATCCATTGTTTTCATATTACCGTGTCTACTCCAAAATTTTTGATTTAAAAACAGAAGCAATTAATTTTTCTTACTTTTTTAATTTTTGTTTTCTAAAAAAGGTTATATCCAGTCTCCTGTTTCCAGTTTTTGAGGTATGTATTTAGAGGTCAGGTAATCGAAGCCGAAGCCTTCAAAGGCTTGTATTTCTGCTTTTTGTCCACTTTTTAGCATGCCTTCTAAGTCTTCTACCCATGCAGGGTTTTTCTTCACAAAATCTTCTTCTAGGAGTTGTTTGGTTCTTTCGGTGTCTTGTTTTGACATGGGTATTCTTGCTTCTTCTGGTATTTCGTAATAGTCTAGATCGCGGTTTAAGACGCCTAATAGTTTGAGATCTGGGGTGGCAAGGAAGGGGCTTTCATAACTTAGGCGTTTGGATCCTCTGAGGTAGACGCTGAATATGTAATGTCCGTATGGATCGCTGTCTACTAGGGCAAACGCGGGTATTTTAAGCTCTTTTACCAGTCGCCTTAGAAAGGCTCTGTTGGCTATGCTTGGAGCTCCCCTTCCAGAGATTATTATGCATGGTACTTGGTTCCAGTATTTGGCTTCTGCCAACCTTAGCCTTGCCGCGTCTTTTTCAACTACAAAGATGAGTTCTGCATCGCTTTCAAAGATTTCAACCTCGTCAAGGAGGGGGCTTATAGCCCAACCGCCTTTTCCGAGTTTTGTTAGGTCTATTCTGTCTCCCGAATCTTTTATTACAAGGCGACCTATACATGCTCCAGCTGCGGCTGCTATTACGTTGGTACTGTTTCTTGTCGTTCTTAAAGCAGCTGCTATATCTTCTATAAGTTTGTCGCTGTATTTTTGGTCGAAGTTGAAAAGTTTTGGATTTTGGTAGTATACACCTCTTTTTGTGGTATGGGTTTTTTGTTCGAGGAGGTCGTGGATTATTTTTAGGACTTTCATGGTGCGGGTTGCGTCTGCTACGCTTGTTAGCGTGTGAAAAGATCTTTTGAGGGTTTTTTCACCAAGAAGTAAGAGATTTGCTTCTTCGTCGAAAATTATGTTGTCGGAAGTTCTTGCAGGAATTTCAAGGACAGGACGTCCACTTTCCTCTATTTGGAGCCATATATCCCTCGCCCATTCATGTATACGTTTATGGGCCTCTTCCGGTGAAAATTCAGTAACGAGTAGTGTGCCCTCCTTTTTCTTAAAAGTTTTTTCTTTCTTTGACTTCAACTCTTTTCTTAGTTTTTTAACTTCTGAAAGCACTCCCTTGTAAGACCTTATTTTTGAGGATTTTGGCTTGGCTTTTTTTTCTGGCTTGGCTTTTTTTCCCGCAAAGTTCTTTAGTTTTTTCTGTTTTTTTCCCTCTGTTTTACTTGATTTTTTCTTAGATTTTGTCGCCGTTTTTTTCAGAGACATCTATATCACTATCCAACCATTTTATAAACCAATCAGGATGGATTACTAAAATGAAAAGTTTAAAGGCATTATTTACTAAAAGAATCTTCTGTCAACCTATTTTTAAACGGTTTTGATAGGAGGTTAAGTAGCTGCACCTTCCCCGATTTTTGGGGTGGTTTTTTCTAATTTTTCAGGTGGTTTTTCTTCTTCTTTTCCTTGTTCTTCTTTTTGGGTTTGGGTTTGGAGCTCTTCAGGAGGTTTAGTTAAGTCTTTTATGGCTTTAAGCATTTTCGATTCAACGGTTTTCACAGTCACTTTTTTGTATTTTGGTGATGGATCTGTTTTTAGTATGGCTACTAAGTCCTCAGAGAACTGTCTTACGCGTTCTGCAAGTTTTCCAGCTCTTTCTCTAAACCTTCTCTCTCTTTCACGTCGTGATATGAGTAGGCGAGCTTTTCTGCCTATTTCTTGCAAAGCAAGCTTTATTTCTTTTATTAGGTGATCGTCTTCGGCTAATGCCTGTTTGCTTTGACCTTTAAACATTAAGTGAACGAAGGGACCGCAAACGTGAATTATGATCCTTACCTTCCCTTTGGGCATTCCGTTTTCAAACTGATCCAGCTGATATTGCTTCCAATTTATCTCTGTGCAGGCTTTCCATATAGCGCAGTCACTATTATCTCGAAGTTTTGAAACCCGGTTTACGAACCTCCAAAGCACTACCGAAGCGCTTGTAGAATCGGAAATTTCCCCTCCGTAGGCAATACAAGCTTCGACCACAAAAGCAAGACCTTTACCGCTTGTAGGTTTCCTTGTTATACTCACAGCAAACTCTGGTTTAAAAACTTTCATAGCCACACTTTCTAGCTGTTTTTCTCCAACGGGGGAAACGGTGTTTGTAGGGGGTGAAAGGTATTTCATGCCGTGAAAAACGTTATAGAGGATTTCTGCTTGTTCTGTAGAGAGTTTTGAAGGCAGGGTTTCAAAATCAATTGGAGATAATCCTTGATTCACTGATATTTCGTTTGTTTTTTGTATGATTTGTCGTGCTTTTTCATTTGTAATTCTCACGAAGCTTTTAGTTAAAAACAGTTTTAATCTGCGTTTTTTTGATGTGCGGAGAAGTTCCCTAAATTCTCCAATGCTTATGCTTGCCGGGTGAGGTTTAGCGTAGGCAGGTTCTGATGGGAAGGTTTTTACCAAGCGTGGGTAGACGTAAACGTCACCGTAAGGATCTATAAAAACTAAGTTTATGTGGGGGTTTAAGAGGGCTGTTTGTTCAACGTAGATGTCTGCATATCCTCGCTTATATTTGACGTTTAGGTAGTAGAGGATAAGTAAGGTTCCATGATTAAAAAAGTCGAACTCTAAGATTTCAGGGCTTAAAACATATTCTTTAGTGTTTTGTCCTGTGGTGAAGAAGGAGACCATTGTAGCGGTTTTTTCACCAAGTTTTTTGCTTACTAAGCTTATAGGTTTTCCGCTAGTGTTTTGAGCATCACTAAAAGCACTAGGCGAACCGAAACCTTGGCTACCTCTGGTCTGTTTTAACTGTTCGCTTTTGCTTGAAGCAAGATATAGACCGTATTTTTCGACGTCTGATTTGATCATTCCTGTTCCGTTGTCGAAGACCATAAGTTCATAAAGCCTGTCATAATCTGCTTCTGCTTGTTTTGTTGTTGTTTGTTGTTTTAAGTTCTCTTTTTTCTCTTTTTCAAGTTGGCTTGAAACTGTTCTAATCTCTCTTAAGCTTAAAATGATTAAGGGTTCTTTGCTTGCTATGATTTCCCTAAAAGGTGTTAAGAAACCTATCATTCGCTCCATTATGTTTTCATCAAGCTCTTCTCCAGCTTCATCCACAGGTTTTGGCGATTTTTTCCTTATCGATGAAAAAAATCGTTTTAACATCTCATTTGGGGGGAATTTCGGCTTTTCTTCAAAATCATAAGCCTTATTCTTCCATTGAAGGGTTTCTATTGCATCCAAACCGTTATCGATAAACTCGCACGTATACTGCAAATTTTTAGCAATACCCTTTTCAAACCCTACAAGCTGGGTTCTTCTCCTCATGAATTTAGCAATAGTGCCAAGTTTGATAACTCCTCTCGCAACTTTTCTTGGTTTTTTAACCCTCCTTTTTTTCATCACAGCTCGTTCAGTACTTTTTACGGTGGAAGCAGGGTTAAGGTTACTTGGAGAAGAGGGAGTAATCTTTTGCGCCGAAACTCCTCTTCCCATACCAGTTGAAACCTCAATATCTTTATCACTTTCTTTTTCTTTTATTCGTGACTTAGACTTGGATTTTGAAGAACTTGTGCTTCTTTTTTTCTTTTCAACAACTTTTCCCAAATCTTTACTTGTAGAAGGTTGAGATTTGACTTTCTTCTCTCCCACTGACTTAGAGGCTTTTCCTTTTTTCGGAGAAGACTTTTTCTTTTTTTCTGTCTCCATATTATCAGCTTTACTGCTTTTACGTGGCATTAAATCGTCCTCACCTAAAAAATAAAAAAAGATTAAACTTCTTTCTCTTTTTAAAAAAAGCGGATTGGTAAATTTATTGGAGCTTGAACATTCCTCTAAACCTATTTTTTTATTCCCCTCGCAAGTTAAAATCCTTTTCCTATTTTTGAAATTTTACTGAAAAAACATTAAAAAGGAGAATGTGTAGGAGGTTTTACGTTTTAAAAGCAAAAGATTAATAATGTGATCAAAATAATTACTTGTATGAATTATGAATATATGAAAAAATTACTGTTAATAATAATTGTATTATATTTTCTTGCGAGATAATGGAGGTTTAAAAAAGCATGTCTTGGCTTGAAAAATTAGAAAACGGAGAACTACCTCTAAAAAGTAACGATATAGGATCTTTACCTCTAAAATACAATATGGAAAATTTTGAATTAGCCCTCAAAATAAAGGTAGAAGCGGGCTTAGATTTCATAACTTTTCCCCAGTTTGCAGACTGGGACATGATAGCTATGTATCTTGACCCCTTAGTAAAGCAAGAATGTGGAATAGAGAAAAAAGGAGAAGCATATTATTATGATGTTTCAAGCTTTTCAAAGCCAAAATCGATTGATACCACTTTTCTTAAGTCTGCCCGCACTCTCATAGCAAGGGGAAGAACAATAAAACGCCCAGATCTTGTCGACAAAATAAGAGTACCGCTTACAGGCCCTATAACCCTAACCTACAGCACCCATAACGTGGAAAAAGGCGAGCTAACACTTGCTTTTGATGAAAGCTCTTTTTTGGTCTTTTCAGAAATAATATATGAAGAGATCTTGGACGCATATATTAGAATGAAACCGCCCATTATCACGATTGACGAACCCCTTTTAGGGGCTTTTCAAATGCCGATAATAGGCCAATACGAGTTGGGAAGGATAGGGAGATCGCCATTAATAGAACAATACCTTATAGTTCTTGAGAAGATTTTGGACAAAATCAAGTTGAAAGGTATAATACCTTCGATACATACATGCGCGGATCTCTCTCCAGACCTTTTAGAGTTTCTTTTTGACCTTCCCTCCCTTAGATTGCTCTTTTTAGAAAATTACGAAATAGACCCTGAAGAAAGAGCGCGTAGGCTAGAGATTGTTAAAAACGCTTTAAAAGAATCAGAAAATGCTGAAAAAATCACGATGGGGGTAGGAATGGTAAATACAAAAGTTAATAGGAATACCATAGACCCCTTGATAATCTCGGCAAAAGAAGAGGAAGAAAGAACAGGTAAAGATCTAGCAGAAATTATCCTAGAGAAAGCGCTTAAAAATCCAGCAATAATAGACAAACAAGAAGAGATCAATGCTCTGGCGAAGAAATATAAAGAGATACTCACGCCTGAGAGAATGTGGTGTAACCCGAACTGTGGTACAGGAGGTTGGTTTTTATTGTTTAAAGAGGCACTCTTGGAAACAGGCGTGGGAAAAAACGTGGAAAAAGCAGAAGAAATAGCGAAAAAAGTTGGTTTAGAAATAACAAAAATTAAGTTAAAACAGCTAATAACAGCTCAAAAAACAATAACGGCTTGATTTTCCCTCTCCTCTATTTTTAATCAAATCAAAAAATAAAGGTTTTTTTTTGAAAAATCAGTCTACCATTCTTCCTCTCCTGCCCACTCTTCATCTTCCCAGTCCTCTTCTTCCTCTGCCCACTCTTCATCTTCCCAGTCCTCTTCTTCCTCTTCTTCCTCTTCTTCCTCTTCTTCCTCTTCTTCTTCAGGCAACCATTCTAAGCCCTCGTGTTCTTCTGGAGAGGGTATACCTTCCTCTTCTTCTCTTTTTTTACCTTTCTTTTTTGGTTTTTTAGCCATAATAGGTAACCTCCTAAGTTTTTGTATGTCCTTAATAATTCCGAGGTTATGAACGCTTTAAAATCTTTGCGGTTTATTACTCATCAAAAAAATTAGCCATATCGCTTTTTGAGATTTATTTAACTTTTTTCTGAGATTTTTATTTTTATTGCTTGTTTTCTATGACTGTAATTGCTGCTACAGGACAAGCTTTTTGGCAGAGCCTACACCCACTACACGGGGGGTTAACGAATTCTAATGAACCGTAGGAGGTAACTTTAAGATGACCCTTTTTGCAAAGGGTAGCACAACCAAAACATCGTCCGCATATCTCTTGGTTTATTATTACTCGAGCCATTATAGAGACATCCTAACTTTTATCTTCATAGGATCAAAATCTAAAAAGGTTTTTGATTAAGGCTTTTAATATGGAATGCTAATATGGTTTTATATTTTTATGGAGGTTATGATTGTTGGATTTTCCAACTAAGGTGGATATTCTAACTTTTAACTTTAACTTTTATAAAAGACACCCTAACTTTTATCTTCATAGGATCAAAATCTAAAAAAGTTTTTGATTAAGGCTTTTAATATGGAATGCTAATATGGTTTTATATTTTTATGGAGGTTATGATTGTTGGATTTTCCAACTAAGGTGGATATTGTTGTTGTTGGTGGTGGTCCTGCAGGTTCAACTGCTGCTGCTGTTGCTGCAAAGGCAGGAGCAAATGTGTTAATAGTTGATAGGAAAAATCATGTAGGTGTCCCTGTTCAATGTGGAGAGGCGATCGGTAAAAGTAAGTCAGAACTTGAACAGTTAGAGATACCTAAAAACTCAATAGTGAACACCATTTCTGGTTTTCGTGTTTATTCGCCAAGTAACATACCTGTTACATGGTATAGGGATGAGACTCAAGGGTACATCGTTGATAGGAGAGTGTTTGATAAGGAACTTTTCGCAAAAGCCGTTGAATTGGGGGCTAATACTTGGCTTGGGATGTCTGTTACTGATATTATTTGGGAAAACGGTTTCCCTAAGGGTGTTTTAGGAAGATTTAGGGGGGAAAAAATTGAGATAAGGGCGAATATTATTATTGGTGCAGACGGAGTTAACAGTGTCATAGCAAGGGAAACGGGTTTGAGAAGTTATATTAGAAGGAAGGATTTGGATACCAGTGTAGGCTACGACATGGTTAATGTGGAGCTTGATGAGCCTCGCTGGATGGACTTTTTTACAGGATTAAAAGTTGCTCCAAGGGGGTATGTATGGGTTTTTCCTCAGGGAGAAACAAGGGCTAATATAGGAATCGGGGTTGGAGTTGGTTTTGGTGAAAAAACCGTTTATCAATACTTAAACGATTTTATGGAAAAACACCCCATAGGAACAAAAATTTGTAAAAATGCTAAGCCTATAGAGTTTAGAGTGGGCGCTATCCCCGTAGGCGGACCTCCTAAGAAAACAGTCACAAATGGTGTTATTCTCGTGGGGGACGCTGCAGGGCAAGTTCATCCTCTTACCGGTGGAGGCATAAGCTATTCTATGACCGCGGCTACTGTTGCAGGCGAGATTGCTCAAAAATGTTTGGTGAAAGGGGATGTATCTGAAGAAGCTCTAGCTGACTACGAAAAAGGGTGGCGGGAAAAGCTTGAGGAGAAGTTTGCCCTCGGGTTGAGAATGCGGAAACTCCTTGAAGTAATGACAGATGAACAGCTTGATAAACTTGCACAACACTTGTCAGGGGACAACATTATTGAACTTGTAAGCGGGAAATTAAAGAAAATTTGGAAATACATTAAATTTAGGTTAAAAGAACCTGAAATCGCGAAACTGTTAAAACAGGCAATCAAAGGAGAAGGCAAATTCATCGAAGAAGAAGAGGAAGAAGAAGAACAGGAAACATAGCGGAAAGGATAAAAATACGAAGATAGAAAGCAAAAAAAGAAAAGATATATTATTGAATATTATTGATCCTTATATATTATTTTGGCTTTTTTAAAGTCGTATGAAATCCTTTTTTGTGTGGGGAAGTTTTAATGGGAATCCTCAAAAAAATAAAGAAAAAAATTATAGGAAAAAAAGAAGAAGGCCCAGAGATTGAAATAAAAGAAAAAGAAGAGGTGGAAGAAGAGAAAGGGCAAGAAACAGCGGTGGAAGAGAAAATAATTGAAAAACTTCCAAAAGTAATAGAAGAGAGAAAAGAAACAGAAATGCCATTAATCGTGATCAAGGAAGAGGAAGAAATAATTGTAGAAAAAAAAGAGGAAGCACCATTACAGCCTATAGAGCAAAAAGAAGAAGAGGGAGAAATTGTGTCCGAGGAAGAAGGAGTTTCTATCCCTCCTCTTGCCCCTGAGGTTTCCCTTGAAGTAGAAATTGAGGGAGAAGTTGAGGAAAGTTTAGGTGGGATAGATCAAGGGGCAGGGATGGTTATAGAAGCTGAGGAGGCCGAGAGGGAAATTAGTCAGATTATGGTTGAAAAAGAAATAGAAGTTGAAGAGGGACTAGAGGAAGCTGAAGCTGGCATAATCGGTCCTGAGGAAGTTATTGAGCTGTCAGAAATAATTGAAATAGAAGAATACTTGAAAAAAGTTGAGGGGGAAAGGGAGGAAATTTTAAGGATAAAGAAGGAAGAGGAAGAAGAAGAAGAAGAAGTGATCGTGGAAGAGGGAGTGGAAGAGGAAGACTTTGCGGGATTACCGTTGGGTGAACGTTTCATGAAATGGTTTGAGAAGGTTTTTTTGGGAAATGATGAGGTTGTTGAGGCTACTAAAGGCCTTGAGGATACGATATGCAGTTTTATATGTCAAGATACACAGTTTTATATCGAGAAAAAAGGGATAGGGAATTCTGCGAGAATAGTTGAAGGTCGATCATTAAAACCAGATACTCACGTAAGGGTTTCAGCAACAGCGGCAGAGAATGTTATAAAAATAAAAAACTTACCAGTAGCAGAAACCATCCTTTTTAAAAGCCCAAACAACATAAACATAAAATTTAACGTAGACGTGTTAGACTTAACTAAAAAAGGTTATTTGAGAGTGCCTATCCTAAGAAAAATTGTCAGATGACCACAAGCTATTGAAAAAATTTGAAAACTTGTTGATTTGAAGATATCATCACCAAAATATTTTGGTAGTCTCTTATTTTAAATCGAATTTTTTTCTCTTATTTTTGTATCGCGTAAATTCCTTTAAACTGATTATTATTTAACAAAGAATAAATTACAGGTTTTTTAAGCGGGGTATCTTGATGGTTTTTGGGCGGTTATGGAACCGGAAAAAACGGAATAATTCAAACATGTTACTGCCAGATTTAGAGTTTTTTGATGTTGAAAAAGACGTAATAGCAAGGATTAAAGCCTTTCCTCTTGAGAGGCTCTCAGATATTGAGCGGATTAAAAACGAAATTTTGAGCGGTAATACTGTTATTTTGAGCATTAAAGCGATTTTGTATACTAACCCGATAAATTTGAAGAGGCTAACCCAGCAAATTAAAGCGCTTTTAAACGTTCATGGTGGTCAAATTGTCCAAATGGGAGATCAGTTTATCCTCGTCACACCACCAACTATAAGATTTGAAAAAGAAAAAAGAACAAGTGAATTAATGGAGAAAAAAGATATTGAAGAGAGGGAAGAAAAGGGATTTGGATTACAAAACAGAGATTTAAAAATCGATCATGAAGGAAAAGAAATAATTAACAGTTTTCTCGTAAGGTGAGCTAGCTCTAGCCTCCGCAAGGGATTTCTTGCATTTACTCACTTTATAGGTCTTTAAGGCTCACAGAAGTAGTCTATAAGACTTATTCCGCTATGGGAACGGAGAGCTTGAAGCGTGTTTACAGACGCCCATTCTTTTGTTAGATGTTTTCCTGTCTTTTTCGTTTGGTAACTTTTAATAGTCAGATTCTAAATATTTTAAAATGTTTTTAAATTAGTTTGGGAGTGTAAAAATAACTTGAATAGTAAAAAAAAGTTTTACTCTTTCATCATTTTAGCTATTATTATTTGCAGTTTTACAGTTTATAAAACAGTTTCAAGGCCTAGCTCTGAGGAAAGTTTCTCATCTTTTGAACCACTAATTGTTAACGAAAAAACTTCTTCTTTTAGTGACGGGTATGCTGTGATTGTGGGGATTTCAGATTACCAAGGATCAAGTAAAGATCTTGAATTTTGTGATGATGATGCGCAAGAATTTAAAGAACTACTTTTAGGAAAATATGGTTTTAAGGAAAGCAATATTCACCTTTTAATAAATTCAGACGCCACTCTAAAAAATTTGAAAAATGTTTTTCAAGAAGTAAATGAATCCGCTGCTCCTGATGATCTTTTAGTTTTTTGGTTTAGTGGCCATGGATCAAGAGACAACTTGGTTTTATACAATTCTTCGCTTTCTGATAAAGGGTTGAGCAATATGTTGAATTTAAATGTTTCAGCTAGAGCTATTTTTGTCGATATGTGTTATGCTGAAAGTTTATTTAGTGAGGGAGATGACTTAAGGGATCTTGGTAATTCTATAGTTCTAGCTTCATCGGAGAAAAACGGTTTTGCTTACGAAGATTCGGGCTTTCAAAACGGTGTTTTTTCTTACTTTTTATTTGAAGCATTTTATGACGATGAAACGGATTTAAATCAAGATAGAACCACATCTTTGGAAGAAGTTTTCCAAAAAGCAAAAAAAAGCACGGTAGAGTACACTACAGAGAATGCTGAAACCCCGCAAATACCGCAAATTTTTGACAATTACACAGAGGAACTATCCTTAGAAATCGTAGAAAGTGTTCATCCAAACTTTGCCTTAAAAAACCTCTCTTTAAACTGGTTAAATTCAAAGTTAACCTTCGAAGTTTGGAATTTAGGAGAGATTTCATACGAACACAAAATAGATATACATGTCCTAATAGAAGATGAAATTTTTCTAATTGATATTATAGACGCACCTGAAGTAAACAAAAGCATAGAAGTTAAAGTAGACCTAGGAATTGAAAATATCTACATTAAAAAAATCACTGTAATAATTGATCCACAAAACAAGATCACCGAAATAAATGAAGAAGATAACCAAGAGACTTTAAACCTAGAATTTTATGAAAATACTCTGCTTTTAATAATCACTACCATAATTTTTGGAGCAATTATCTCCCTCCTAATCTACAAAATTCGAATAAAGAAAAGTAGAGAAAAAAATGAAGAGATTATGAATACAGTTTAAGGTTTCTTTTTATGACGTACATAAAGAGTTAAAAGGACTAGGAGTAGCTCCAAGATTATCACGGAAATAAGCACATAAAACTCCAAAGATCTGCCCTCTTTTACGACTTCAGGTATTCTTACTTCGAAAGGTATTTCGCCCATAAAAGATCCGTCGCTCTGCCTATAAACAAGGAGGATATAATTGCCTTCTTTTGCATTAGGACTGATATCTAACACGATTTGATACCAACGACCGGAGTGACCTAAAGCATTTGTCTTATAGAATTCTACACCTTCATTATCCATTAATGTCACGTTTAAGAACAAACCAATTAACGTGTTATTGGTTTGTAGGGCTCTAGTAAAGAAAAAGACGATCAATGTGTCCCCTGGAGCTATTACAGGACCAGTAATGAAGATGACATCAATTCCTAATAAAATGGGTGATCCTGTGATCCACACATTGAAACTTTTGAAAGCGGGTGTTGTA
>JAEOSI010000189.1 GCA_016840425.1 Candidatus Wukongarchaeum yapensis | reverse complement strand
TACGCTTCTAACAGACCATGAATACCTTCTGCTAATTGTTTTTACAACCTCTTCAATTTTTCTTGCCTCCGAAGTATCTTCATAAAAAATTATGACCACATTTCCGCCCCTTATCCTCTTTAAACGTTGATAAACAGTCTTAGGAGTCCTTATAATATCATGCATCACCAACAACTCTGCCTCAGGAAGATCGATGTCCCTCTCTCCTATGGGAGACATAACTATCACCGCACGATTTCCCGTCCTCCTAAAACCCTCTAAAAGGGATTGTTTGTCGAAGACACGTCCAGTTAAAAGGAAGGCTTCATAACCCAACTTTTCAAGATATTTAGCAATAGTTTTGGCAGTATTCACATAAGAAGTAAGTATAACAGTCTTTTCCGCCCTATATTCCCCGATTATTTCAGGTATAGCCCTTATTTTAGAAGAAGTTTTAGGGAGATTTTTAAAAACTTCTTTTTTTATACCTATTTTCTCCGAAAGATACCTCCGGTAAACCCAAGGAGTCATAGCAGTCACATATTTTCTTACCATCGTGAGAGCATTATATCTCTCCTTTAAATCGGTTGAGATAGGGAGATAAGATACCAAACGAGCAACCTCTCGCCAAGGCTTCCCTTTTACAGCTCCAGGATCGGTTTCAAAAGCCTCGTTAAGGATCTGCTTTTTTGTTTCTTCAATTAAGTTGTCAAGTTCATCCATAATAGCGCTTACAGCGTCATCTTTTACGCCCCAAGTCCTTATTACAATCTCTTGAATATATTTTTCTACGTCTGTATTTTTTACCAAATCGCTCATCGAAAGCGTCGTACTTTTCGGTATTGTTTGCATGATGGTTTTTAGTTCGGGGGTAATACCGTAATCATCGCCTTTTTTTGCTACGTGAGTGTCACGGAGAGTACCTGACATACCTACAATCCAAGCCTTCCACCTAAAAAATATGGGAAGTAGTTTGTTCCAAGGAAAGGTTAATGAGGTTTTATGAGCCTGCCTTAATACGAGTTTATCCACTTCATTTATTAATACCACATCAAAAAAATTTCCAGCAGCCTCCTGTTTTTTTAAAATGTTAAGGGTAACTTGCGGCGTTGATAAAACCACTCTTGCTTTCTGAAACGCTTCCAAACGAAGCCGCGGGGGTGTCCTTGAGGAAAGATACTCCATCCCATTTACGCCACCATAATTATCTTTGAGATAGTGAGAAGTCTCCAACAAAGAGCTTGCAGAATGTAGAAGAACTAAAAATTTAAGCCCTGGGAATTCATGCTGAACGAGAAGATAAGTTAAAACCCGTTTTCCAAGTCCACAATCCAACTCTACGATAACATTTTTCCCTTCAGCAAACTTTTCACGCAAAAACTTCAAAACTTTAGTCTGATATTCCCTTTCCTCAAGAACAGTTTTTTCAACCATACTTTGCTCTCCTCAACTATCTATTATTCTATTTAATTTATTTAAAATCCAAGATTTTAGGAGGAAAAGTTTGATTGATTTTAATCAATTTCTAGTCTCGTGTGATCTAAAAATATGGCGAGTATTACGGTTAAGTATATTGCCGTAAAGCGTAAGAAATTAATACTTTCACCGTATAAAAACTTGATAAAAATGAATAAGGTATAAAGCAGGAAGAAGAAAGCGATTATAAATTCAAAGTCTTTAAGATCTATCCTGCCTTCGGGAGGAGCATTTTCAGGATTTTTAGAAATAAGGACATTATATATGATTAGATAGGTAAGAAGCAAAAACACGGCTGAGAAACCTATAATAATATTTAGTCCTGAAAGGATGAAAAACAGGCAAAAAGAACCAGCAATTATCAAAAGTAGGTCAAAAATTTGCGTTTTTTTGGGGGAGATTTTTTCATTCATTTCCATCTTCTACAACCTATTTTTGATTTTATGCTGGGTGGAGGCCTGGGTAGAGTAGTCCTGTGGTCTCTTCAAGGCCAAACATGATATTCATGTTTTGTGTTGCTTGTCCTGATCCACCTTTCACCATGTTGTCTAAAGCTCCAAAGGCTACAAGTATTTCTTTTCCTATTTCGAATCCTACGTCGCAAAAGTTGCTTCCTATGAGGACTTTCGGATCAGGATACCTGTACAAACCTGTTTTCATTTTAATTAACCTTATAAATGGCTCGTTTTTGTATTGTTCCCTGTACTGTTTCCAGACTTCCTTTTGATCGATCTTTGTTCCCGTTTTTATGTAAGCGGTGGCTAGGATGCCTCGCACCATATCTATGGCTATCGCTGAGAATTTCACTTTTCGCCCTATGATCATCTCGATTTCTGCTTGATGCCTATGTCCTACGGGGGCGTAAGCCCGTACAGTGTTACATCGTTCGGGGTGATGACCGCTTTCACTAACTTTAGCCCCTGCTGCTGAAGAACCTATTTTCGCCTCTATTAGTATATCTTCCCCTAAGTCGTTTAGGGGGTAAAGAGCGAGAATTCCGGCGGTAGCCATACACCCAGGACAAGCGACAATGGTTGCGTTTTTGATCTTTTCTCTGTTGAGTTCTGGCAACCCATAAACCGCTTTTTCTAGGAGATCTGGCTGGGGATGTTCTATGTACCATGCCGCATATCTTTCAGCGTCTAGTCGATAATCGGCGCTTAAATCAATCACTTTTAAGCCGTTTTCAAGGAGTTCAGGGACTATTTTGAAGGAGGCTTTATGGGGAAGGGCAGTGAAAACAACGTCACAATCAAGGTCTGGTTTTCCTTGGAACTTTAAGCTGGTAAATTTTCGCAAATTGGGGTGCACCATGGTAACGGATGTTCCCATAAGTCGCCTGCTTGTAACACTTTTAACAGTAACTTCCGGGTGTATGAGGAGGAGTCTTAGTAGTTCGCCGCCAATATAACCGCTTCCTCCTATGATAGTTACTTCTATGGTCATTTTATTTTCTCACCTTGTTTATAGCATACTGTATTATTTTTCCCGCAATATTTACCCCCGTCACCTTTTGGACGTTTTTAAACTCGGTACTGTGGTTTATTTCAAGCACCATTAACTGATCCCCGTTTTCTATTAGGTCTACGCCTAGCACTCCGCCCCCTACTGCCTCCGCAGCTTTAAGGGATAGCTCCTCTATTTCGGGGGTTAAGGGGCACGGTTCTGCTCTTCCTCCTAGGGCTGTATTTGTCCGCCATTCACTCTCTGTTTGAATAACGCGATATATGGGGATAACCTCATCGCCTATGACTATAGACCTTATATCACGGTCAGGTTTTGGGATATATTCCTGAATGTAGTATATTTTGTGAAAGGCGTTTCCAAGAAGGGAGAGGTGTTCTAATAAAGTCTTTGCTGCTTGGGGATCGTTAACTTTTGCAACCATTCGTGCCCATGAACCTATCACAGGTTTAAATATTACAGGATAACCCATTTCTTCCGCTATTTGAAAAGCGGATTTAACGTCGAACCCTACAACAGTTTTTGGGGTTGGCAATCCGTTTTTCGCAAGGAGTACTGATGTTTTCACCTTATCAAAACAGTTTTCAGCTATTAAATATGGGTTTATCACTTCTAATCCCTGATTTTCAAGTACGAAGGTTATGTAAAGCCCTTTGAGAGTACCTACACATCGCATAATTACGATGTCTGCTTCGATATCATTGGGCTTAGTTAAGGAAAACTTATGCGTTTTGCTATCAATAACAACTAACTCTCCCCCAAGTTTTTCCACAGTCTCGAAAAGTAAGCGTTCATCAGACCTAACACGGTCAACCACTATGCCGACCCTAGTAACCATGAATCACAACCCCAAAAAATATTATTTTAAAACTTAAAAAAATAATGAACCCTATAATTAACACAAACGTCATATATTGATAAATACCCTTCCACATGATTATTTAAACAATATTTAATAAAATGAAGTTAGAAGTTGAGGGAAAATTTTTTCCGATTTTCCCTTTATTCGCCCCAATCTTCTCCTTCTAATTCAGCGATCTCAAAGAGTAAAGGCTCTATAGAGATTACCTCAAGGGTAACACCACATTCATCACAGGTGGTAATTTCCCTGATTACGGGGTCTTTTAAACTAATTAAAGCGCCACATTCTGGACATTCTCCTGTTCTTGCAACCTCTGTCATAAATCCAATCACCTCAGCCAAAATAATTACATGGTTGTATTACTAGGAAAAAAGGAAGGTATAATTGGTTTTAAAAACCTATCTTTTTCATCTTTCTAACC